>MGTE01000045.1:420-507 GCA_001799275.1 Deltaproteobacteria bacterium RIFOXYD12_FULL_57_12 | reverse complement strand
GCGATTGCCCAGCGGGGAGAACGGGCCTTGTTGCCCAGGCGCTGCTGCAGGGCAAACGAGTTGACCTTCACCACCATGCCGTCGATT
>MGTE01000045.1:122-402 GCA_001799275.1 Deltaproteobacteria bacterium RIFOXYD12_FULL_57_12 | reverse complement strand
CGGACAATCCGGGTTGGGACAGCGGGTCGCCGCTGCCCGCTCGCCTGCTTCCTTTTTCGACGCCCTGGCCAGCGGGCTGCCGCATTCGGGGCATTGCGCCGGCATTTCGATGGGAACCTCCGTTCCGGTCCGTGCCTCGCTGATCGGCTTGACCACCTCCGGAATAACGTCGCCGGCCCGCTGGATCAGGACCAGATCGCCCAGCCGCAGATCTTTCAGGCGGATCTGGTCTTCATTATGCAATGTGGCGCGGCTGACCGTTACCCCGCCGACCGTGACC
>MGTE01000045.1:0-65 GCA_001799275.1 Deltaproteobacteria bacterium RIFOXYD12_FULL_57_12 | reverse complement strand
TCCAGCAGACGGGTGGTGGCCTGGGTGGCCGGAAATTTATAGGCGATTGCCCAGCGGGGAGAACG
>MGTE01000044.1:15133-16448 GCA_001799275.1 Deltaproteobacteria bacterium RIFOXYD12_FULL_57_12 | reverse complement strand
ATTCACCACCACCGCCAGGCAAAGGACAACGATCACGAACTTCAGCAGCCGGTTTTCAGTGAACAGGTTGCTGGTCTTCTGCAAAAAGATATTCATGCGCATGGCAGCTATTCGATGAAATCCTTCTCGAAATAACCTGGGTAGTTGCGCATCCGGACCAGGCAGGCCATGTAGAGCAGATGGCAGAGAAAGCCTCGCGGTTTTTTCCGCTTGATCCGGCTGTAGAGATAGGGGCCAACCGGCAGCAGGAGCCAGAACACGGTGCCGTACAGCAGGGCCAGGACCAGGAAACAGAGGAACAGAGCGAGCTCGTCGCTTTCGTACCAGAGGATCTGGAACGGCGCTGACAGATACTGTGGAAACGGCCGGCGCAGGTTGTCGTCCATTAACCGATCAAGGCTCCCAGCGATGTGACGACATTGTCCGCTTTGAGCAGGAAGGCCCCGCCCAGGATGGTGGCCGCGGCCGGCAGCAGCATCTGGCGGATCGCCAGGATCGCCGCCGCCACCATGGAGCCGACCCCGGCGGCGAACCCGATGGGGCCTTTCAGGATGTCGTTCACGCCCACGTCGTAGATGTCGTAGGCAAAGCTGCCGGCGGCTGGCGAGGTGAAGGCTTCGGCGTTGCTGGCCGCGAGCAGGCAGGTACAGCCGAGAACGATCAGTGCGGCAATTGTTTTCCTGTGCCGGATACCGGCAGGGAAAATCGGTTGCAGCAGCGCGGCGAAGGTGTGTGGTTTTTTTGTGAATTGGCTCATCTCGTTCTCCTTTACTTGGATGAAGTGGTCTCTTTCTCCCCGGCAGCCCGCAGGAGGCTTTTAATTTGCTCCAGATCCGCCCCGGCAACCGGCGTGCCATTAATCCAGTATTTCGGGGTGGAGGTGACCCTGAGCAGGGTCGCAAGCCGCAGGTGTTCGGCCAGCAGTCCGTTGTCGATAAAAGAAGGCAGCGGCCGGCTGTCATGGACACCGGCCATCACCTCTTCATAAGCCCGGACCTGGTCAGCGGCCGAGAGAATGTAACGTGCCTTGGCCCCAGCCTCCGGGTGAATGCTGGTTAACGGCAGGAAAAAGACGTAACGGGTCACGTCCGTCCGGCCCTTGAAGAACTCGGAACCCTTTCTGCAGAAGGGGCAATCCGGGTCGGTGATTTCGATTACCACGTTCGCGCCGTTGCCGATCCGGATCGCCTTGTCGAGCGGTAGGTTGTCAATGTGCACGGGGAGATTTTTCCCGTTCTTGCCGGTTGAGATGTTTTTGCCCTCCCGATCCCATATTTCCCCGAAGAAGAGATGGCTGCTTGCCGGGGCGAAGTAA
>MGTE01000044.1:14709-15105 GCA_001799275.1 Deltaproteobacteria bacterium RIFOXYD12_FULL_57_12 | reverse complement strand
AAATTCCAGGGATCGGGGTGGGATTGACCTCCTTAAACGAATAGTTCGGAAAGGTTTGTCTCAAGGCCGCCGCCGCATCCGCGCCGCATTCCAGGGCCAGGGCCGTGCTGGCCATGGTCAACATGATGCAGGCGAAAAGGATGCGGAGTTTCATGGTATTTTCCGGTTAGTTGCGGGACAGGTTTGGCGGGATGATTTCCACGCGGCGGTTCAAATGCTGTTCATCCGGGTTCGTGGTCCTGTAGCCGAATTTTCCCTTGCCCCGGATATCCGCCACGGTGAAGCCGTGCCGGCGGAGGATTGTTGCCACCGCTTCGGCCCGCTGCAGGGCCAGCCGGTCATTGAGACCCTGGGGACCGAGGTTGCAGGTATGGCCGATAACCGTGAGTGGTGTCT
>MGTE01000044.1:0-14609 GCA_001799275.1 Deltaproteobacteria bacterium RIFOXYD12_FULL_57_12 | reverse complement strand
AACGGTTCTGCCGGCTCCGGATGCCGCAACCGGTGGGCGAAGTGTGGCCGAGGCCGGAAATTCACCGAGGAGAAAGGTTGTTCTGGAGATTTTTTGTGTTTGTTCCATCCGGAAAGCGTATTCCTCCTGGCGGATGTCGGTTGCCCGGCTGTTTGCCGGCGCTGCCGCGACGAGCAGCAATAGCGCCAGTCTGATTATTTTTTGCTGTCTCATGGGAGAAGTCCCTCTGCTTTTCTCTTTTCCGGCCGGTGACCGATTCCGGGGATTTTTTTTCACGGGCAACATGGTTTGCAGGCACCTCACCGGGTTTCTCCGTAAGAGGTCAATAAACGAAGTTTTTTACTTCTTTGTTTGTGCCTTGTAAGAGGTTTTTTGCTGTTATTCGGTAAGCGCTTTTTCCCGATGCCGGTCCACCTGCGCCCGGTTACGCGCCTTATGCAGTTTCCGGACAGCCTCCTGGTCGGGTTGGAAACCAAAGGTGTTTTCGATCTCCATGATCACGGTGCGCATGGGCAGGCTTTTTCCTGCCTGATGGTTTCTGAACCGGCTGTAGGCGTACCGCTCCCACCTGGTGGGCAGGTCAGCGGTCCTGATGAGCCGCAGCCTGTCCGTCTTCGAAAACCTGGCGATCTGGGGCCGCAACACTTCCCGGCGGCACCAGATTTTCTCCAATAGGCCAAGGCCGAGACAATCGTCATGGTCCAGGGGATCGTGGATAAAGCCCTGGCCTTTCATGAAGCGCAACACCCGGGCGGGGATTTTCGAGTTTCTGGCGTATTCCGCAAGTGACCCGCTCATGCCGCCACCTCGCCGGCAAGCCGGGCAATGCTGTTGCTGATCAACCGGCAGGCGTGCCGCCGGCTGATCTTGAATTCCCTGGCTATATCCGGCGTGCTGACCGGCTCGGGCTGCTGCAGGAGCCAGCAACATACCTGGCGTTGCCGTTTGGTCATGCCCTGCAGCGCCTTTTTGACATCCGCATGGTCAACGTCCTCTTCAGGTCGTTCATCCCGTTCCGGAGCGGGAAGGTCGTCGATCTCCTGGCAATCCATGGTCTGCAGACCGGATGCCAGCTTCATGCAGTTCGTCCGGAAGATGACCCGGAAGAACGGGGCGAGCTGGTCGGGCTGTTCTTTCCGGCAGGTTTCCAGCAGGGCCTGGAACGCGGCAATAACAGCCTCCTGTTCGATATCGGCCGCCTCCGCCGCCATGTGACGCCGGTAAGGCGCGGCGATCTGGCGGACCAGGGCCTTGTTGCTCGAAACCCAGCCCATGGCCTTTTCCCAGAGTTCGTCAGGCGGGGAGGAACCGTTCCGTTTGTTTCCCAAGGATGGTGGTTGTGTCAGTCCCATTTTTTCCTTTCAAAGAAAAGCTGTCTGTTTTATGTCACGGTCAGTCCAGAACGATGGTCAGCCTGACCAGGAATCAGGGTTTGCCCTTTCTTTTAAGATTAAAAAAAGATTAAAAAAGATTAGCGCCTTCCGGGCCGATTTCGAAAACGCCCGCCCAGCAAGGGTTTCCGGTCGATTTTTTGTCTTGCGAGTGTGAGTGCTATGCCCCCCTTTGTGTGAGTGCTATGCCCCCTTTGGTGTGACTGCTATGCCCCCCGGTGTGAGTGCTATGCCCCCTCGGTGTGACAGCTATGCCCCCCAAGTGTGACAGCTATGCCCCCTCAGTGTGAGTGCTATGCCCCCCCGATGTGACAGCTATGCCCCCCTCATTCGAGAAGGGGCCGGCCGGAATCTGCTGGACATGCACCCTGTCCTCCGTGTCGATTTTCCAGGCGACGAGGGCGCCAACCCTGACCAGTTCGTTCAGGGCAACCCGCAGGCTGCGCCGGTAATCGACCAGCCGGTTGCATTCGGAACCGCACAGGTGCTTCAGGGTCGTCACCTTTACCGGGAAAGGCTCCCGATGGCTGGCGTAGAAGCCGTGCAGCCACTTGGCCAGGTCAATTTTGAGGTGCAGCCGCTGCTGCCATTGCAACTGGGTCCACCCGGCATCGAACAGGGCGGCAAGCTTGGGATTGATCTTCAGGAAATAGGTCTGGGCCGGCTCGTTGTAATAAAATTCGTCAACCAGCGAGCCTGCGTAGGTGAAGGTCTCGTTTATGTAGGGGTGGTGGATCTCGACGTTGATTTCAACCGCCGTGGCGGTCAGGCGCCGGAGCGAATCCTTCAGCCATTCCCGAGCTGATTTGCCCGACTGGCGACCGATCGCCTTGAGAAAACCACTGACCTTGAACCGCACGTAGTTGCCGGATGTTTTCCCGTGATGGCGGGCCGCCAGGTGCAGGCTCTGCGCCAGGACATCAAAATCGCCCTGGTCAAGACGCCAGCCGGTATAGCGGATATCCAGCCCCTTGACCGCGGCAACCAGTTCACCTTTAACCGCTCGGCGCCGGCCTCGCTTTATCACCCCGAAAAGCGCGGAACGCAGGCAGAGGTTCGGAACGCCCCGTGTCTTCTCCGGCCAGTCGGGCAGGAACGGAGTTTCTTCCAGTTCCAGAGCCTTTTTCCGCAACTCGGGCGACAGGTTTATCAGCGCACGGTTGAAACCCTCCCGGTCGGAATCCACGTCGCATTACCAGATTTGAACATCGTTGGCTTTTCGCTTGCGGCCGGGCTCCTTCTTTGTTCCCTGTCGCTTTTTGGCTTGTTTATCCACCATGGACTTCTATCTGTCGGCGAGGTCGTCCCGCTTTCACTGCATGGATTCGTTTGCTTTGAAACCAGGAGGTAAGGTCCTTTTCGAGGATAAGCACCGTTTTCCCGGGCTTATAGGCTGCTAAGTCGCCTTTCTGGATCGCTCGATGGATAGTGTGATAACTGCATCTGGTCAATTTCGCCGCCTCGTCTATTGTCAGAGGATTGTTTTCTGTCATCGTCGGCAAGCCTCGTTGAAAGCAGCCCTGATTTGTTCAGGGCTGCCCCAGATCCAGGTATCCCTGCTGATACCGGTGGCAGCCTCAAGGCGAAGTGCAACCATCCGTGGACAAGGCCGCCGGCCTTGAATGATGTGGTTGAGGAAGTCCGGCCCGATATCAGCCGACTTGGCTATGGAGCGTTGGGTGATTTTCTGTTTTGTTGGCTTCATGGCCAACTTCGATAGCAAAAAGTAGACTTTTTTGTCAACAAAAAATGAGAGACTTTTCCTGAAAAGGTAATTTTTTCTTTCGTTTATTGAGCAATTGGTCTATTGTTGAGCAATGGCTCAATCAGTTTCGAAACAATTCCATGCCGCCTTGTCATATCTTCTGGGAGAAGAAGGGCGAGGTGCGCAAAGTCGACTGTCCTGCGAGCAGAAAATTGACCGGGGCTACCTGAACGCCATTGTCAAAGGCCGGAAACCGGGCTCGGAAGAAGTGCGGATGAAAATCGCCGCCCATTTCCGCATACCCTACGAGGAGATGCTGGCTCTTGGCCGTCGTCTGCTGGATGGGGATGAAATTCAGGTAGCCGGTGCGAGTGGGAACGGAACAAGTGAAACCGTTCCGCTGCCCCCTGTCTCAGCCATTGCACATGCCACCGATGGCAGCGCGACGGATGATCGCATCACGCCCTTTGCTAAACCCGGAAGGGAAAAGGAGCCCATTGCGGAGAGACTCCGGAAAACAGTTGCGATTCTGGAGTCGGATACATCCTATCGTGATGTCTTGGCTGATCTGATCGACGTTTTCTATGGGGCGGTTCGCGCCACGGATGACAATCTGGCGCTACGAAATCAGATGAGGGCTATGGAATCTCGGATCGCCAGCCTAGAAAAACAGCTGGCTTACAAAAAAGAGAATCCGAGGAAATTCGCGTAAAACTTCCGGCGGATCAATGGGAAAGAAGCGAGGACGGAAAAATTGTCAGGCCGTTTAAAATTTACTGATTGATCTCCCGGGGATTCATGCGGTCAACGTGAATCAGGAGGTGAAATGCATTTATGCAGGATGCTAACAATAGGCGTATTACGCCCAAAATTACGCCTAATCTATACAATTAACTGATATTATTGTCTTGACGCAGCCTTCCTAATCCTGGGGCCGTAGGTTCGATTCCTACCGGGGGCACCATACATAGCGGGTTTGCGAGTAGTTAGCTTTTTTAGCGAACCACCTTAAACTACCATCTCTCCTCAATCGCATTTGATGCTGCCGCGCTCGCTCTTCCTTTAAAATCTACTGATTGTCGTACTGCCCCGTTACACCGCGAGCGCGCTCGACCTTCAGGTCGATATCTTTCCGGCCCTTGGGTGAGGCATTCTTGTAAGCTTCTGTCTCTTTGTACTCGTCCGAATTTATTTTGTTGGCCGCCTTCATTTTCTCCATAATTCCTTTATTGCGCTTTGCCGTGGGATCTTCCGGAAGAGCGGGGTCCATCTTCGGTCCTTTCTCCGCCGCCTTTACCTCCGGAGGCTTGCTTGAGTCCATCTTCGGCACCTCCTTCGCAGGCTTTACCACGAGAAGATGAGATGATGTCATCTTCGGCAATTTCCTCGCAGGGTTTACCTTTGGAGGAGGGCCAGGCGTTACTTTTACCGGAAGCTCTTTGGGTGGTTCCTCTATGAGATCACTCGTTTTCATGTTGGAATCTTCCTGCGCAACAGCAGCTCCAGAAAAAAACCAAATAACAGCGACAAACAGAATAGCAACCAGTCTCATCTTGCTCCTTGCATCCCTCAATAAATTGATATTGCATGGCCAGTGCGCAAGCCGTCCGGCATAAGCTGCGTCGCCGATCTTCCCAGTATCTGCCTTAAGCGATTGACACGTTTTCCCACAATCATATGTTATGACGCCTTTTTTGGAAACAATTCTGTTTCTTGCCGAGACATCGACGCATTGCGCCAGGCTTCCTTTCTGATTACCTCACATCCTCCGCATCGGTCAAGACTGTTTTCCTGTGTTCGGGCCTCGACCGCCATGAAACCATGTGTTTTCGGAAGAACCCTTACGACGGCCAGGGACTCGCCTGAGGGACCCGGCACCTTTTCCATTGCCCCGGTGCCGGGCCTGTGCTAAAAAAATCCAACCACCCGTTATTGACATTTTTCTGGAAAGGCGGCCGGAGTTCCTGGCAGATAAGCGCTGGCCAGCTCTATTTCGTCAAGGGTTGACTGTAGGGCCATCACCACCCAAGATCTGGTACAGGGCTGTTCTCCACGCCGACCGCTGAAGTTGCTCCTTGCTTTGACGGAGAAGAAAATGGATCTCGACAGACTGACCATCAACGACAGCCAGGAAGACTATCACGAACTGCTCCGGGAACTCCGGTCCGGCCAGGCGCAGTTGATCGATATCCGCGAACAGTCGGAATGGGAGCAGGCCCGGTTTCAATGCGCTATCCATGTGCCTCTCTCTGACCTGATCCAGGGCAAGGGAATCCAGATATTGAAGGAGCTCCGGCAGCAGAACAAAAAGATCTATCTGCACTGCCGGTCCGGGCAGCGGGTACAGAAGGCCCGGGAGGTCCTAGCCCAATATGGCTGCACCGAGTTCAGGCTCATCACCCTGAACATGCTGGAGATGCTGGAGCAGGGTTTCCGCCTGACCTCATGACCGGCCTCGGGCTGTTTGTGGGCTACGAGGCGAGAGATTGCTGTTGGCTGAGATGCCTTGCCATTCGCTGCTGACATGGAGTTTGGTCCGGTGTAACATAAATTTTATTTTCGGAGTCAAAACAACTCGCCAATTTATCAGAGGATGATTCGTGAAAAGATACGAACCGACAGTACTCCTTTTCATCGGCACGGCGGCCTTGATCTTCTCCGGCATCGGCCCCCGTGACCGGCTCACCTGGATCCTGGAGGTCTTTCCCATTTTTATCGGAGTCCCTCTGCTGATCGGCGTTTATTCGCGCTTTCGATTTACCCCGCTTGTCTACCGGCTCATCCTCCTTCACTGTCTGATCCTCATGCTGGGCGGCCATTATACCTATGCCGAGGTGCCCCTGGGATTCTGGGTCCAGGATCTGCTGACACTTTCCCGGAATCACTACGACCGGTTGGGCCACCTGGCCCAGGGTTTTATCCCGGCGATCATTGCCCGCGAGCTGCTTCTCAGAAAATCGCCCCTGCAGCCGGGGAAATGGCTGTTCTTTCTAGTGGTGTCGGTATGTCTTGCCATCAGCGCCTGTTATGAGTTCATTGAATGGTGGGCCGCCCTGATCGGCGGCGGCAGCGCCGAGGCCTTTCTCGGCACCCAGGGGGATGTCTGGGATACCCAGTGGGATATGTTCCTTGCCTTTGTTGGCGCAATCGTCGCCCAGATAACACTGGCCAGGCTGCACGACCGGCAATTGAACAAGCTGGAGGCTGCATAACGCTGCCAGGACAGCGGCCGGAAAAGGCCCTGAATCCGTGAGCGTTCGAGAATGGTGCAGATGCGAGGCGGCGACGATGTTGATTATCCTTGTGCGATATCAACGAGTTGCCAACGAAGCCAGCTGTGCCGTTCTCGGGCGCCCTGAAAGGCGGCGGGGTGAATCGATAATCAAGCGAAAATTTTCATATTATTAATTAATAACGGCATGATAGATTGTTGCTCAGCTCAAAGCCGTCACGGATTCAGGAAGGCGATTCGATGCAATCAAAACAGGCACCCGGTTACAGAGAAGAAGCTCTTTGTCGGTTGCACTGAAAACTTTTTCTACGCAGTCAATGACGGAATTTTGCTGAACACATGACCTGGAGCCGTGCCATGACCGAGAAAAGAGTCGCTCTGGTAACCGGAGCAAACAAGGGGCTTGGTTTTGAAACCAGCCGCCAGCTTGCCCAGCTTGGCATCAAGGTGCTCATGGGCGCACGGGACCAAACAAGGGGCGCGGCAGCCGTGGACAGGCTGCGGGCGGCAGGGCTTGATGTCGAATTCGTGCAGCTTGATGTAACCAATGCCGCCGATATTTCCCGAGTCTGTGCCATGGTTGCAAAAAACTTCGGCCGGCTGGACATTCTGGTCAATAATGCCGGCATTGCCCATAGCGGCGAGCAGTTTTTTTCCAACAGCACGGAAACGGTTTCCATGCAGGCCCTGCGGGAGACCTTTGACGTCAACTTCTTCGGCCTGGTGGAGCTGACCAAGGGATTGCTGCCGCTGATCAGAAAAAGCCCGGCCGGCCGCATCGTCAATATGTCCAGCATGCTCGGCTCGCTCACTCTGCACAGCAACCCGCAGACCGGTCTCGACCAGATCAAACCCCTTGCCTATGACGCCTCCAAGGCAGCGGTCAACCAGTTTACCATTCATCTGGCCGCATTGCTCAAGGAGACGCCGATCAAGGTGAATTCGGCACACCCCGGCTGGGTCAGGACAGATCTCGGCGGCGAAGAGGCCCCCATGGATACGGTGGAAGGCGCCAAAACCGGCGTTGCCCTCGCCACCCTGGACAACGACGGCCCCACCGGCGGATTCTTTCACCTGGGCCAAACCATGCCCTGGTAGATGCCCACCGCCCACAGGGCAATTTCGAAACAAACTCTTGCGCAACATGCCGGGAGTCATGAATGAAAGGTGAAAAATGCACTGTCCGAAATGTAGTCACATCATGGCCCAGATCACCTATGAATCGATCACGGTTGACCGCTGCACCAACTGTCGGGGGATGTGGTTTGATCATCTGGAAGCTGAGAAGCTGAAGCGGGTCCGAGGGTCTGAAAAAATCGACTCCGGCCTTTCGAGAACCGGCGAATCCTATGACACGATCAAAGACATTGCATGCCCGCGCTGCAGCGTGCCGATGACCCAGGCCGAAGACCCGGGCAAAGAACTGTCCTACGAAACATGCAGCAAATGTCGTGGCATTTTTCTGGACGCCGGCGAATTCAAAGAATTCAAGCACGACAAATCAATCCTGGATTTTCTGAAGAAATTTCTATGAGCCGATTGTTGATCACCCCTTTCTTCAAGGGGCTGCCCATGAACGGGCCGTGAATGGAAGATTCTTAACCTCTGCGGTACGTTCCCTATCGCGCCAAGATTTCCTGTCAGAAGGAATACGTTAACCCAAGAGCCTCTTGCAAAATGAACGTCGTAGCGAGATCGAGAAAAAAATATTCTGAGCAAGGATGAGTTGTGAAATCGCCCGGAAGCGTAGCAGCGCTACGTTGAGGACGATTTTACAAGGAAGACGCCGCGCAGGTTATTTTTGCCGATCGGAGCAGATGCTCATTTTGCAAGAGGCTCCCAATACAACCGTAAAGGAGCAGACGTCATGAAAAGAATGAAAATTATCCCCATAATTGCTGCAGCCGGTTTTATCCTGATGTCTTCTTTTTACAGTGCCGAATGCCAAGGGGCCGCCGAGGTAGTCGCCATTGACGGCATGGCCTATAATCCTCAGTTTTCTTTGACCGACAACCTGAAATCGTTTGTCGGGAAAAAGGTTACGGTCACTCTTGAGTCCGGATCAGCTTTCACCGGCAAGGTCAAGGAAGTTGGGGAGCATCTTCTCCATATAGAAAGGCTTGACAGCAAGGATTTTAATGATGCCCTGATCAGCATTGATAAAATTGTCGCTCTTGATGCCAGATTCTGGGAATTTAAGCGGTAAGAGGACGGGCAATAGAAGCCATTCCGCGGTGAGGCGCCCACTTGCTTTGCACGGAGAAGAAAAAATGGACGGCAGCGGGGTCACCGCTCTTGCAAATTTACGAAAAAACGTACTGTTGACTTGAGGAAATGCAAAAAAAAATTCTGTCCCGGTTTTCCTTCTGGTAATACTGTTATGTTAAGAAAATACAAAATAATTTTGTTCCAATTTCCTGTCCTTTGGTGATGGCTTGCCATCCGAAGGTGACATAGAGTTTGGTTTTGAGGGAAAGAGATGTTCTGGTTTTGTCCTCCGTTTCTAGTAACTTTTTCTTTTGATAACGAAAAGAGCGAGCAACTATGAGTCGAAAAAGGCAAAGCCCCCTTGAGGACCTTATTGATGTCACTTCATTATTGCCATGGTGGGCGGGATTGCTACTGGCAATAATTTCTTATCTTGTTCTTCATAGATTCGCCAGCGTAGAGATACAACCAGGAGCCGACATCTATCATCCTGGCGCCATCGTAGCGAAACAACTACCTAAAACCCTTGCCTACTTTGGCCAGATGGTGTTGCCATTCGCCTTTTTGCTCGGCGCAGGCGTTTCCGCCTACAATCGTTGGAAACGTCAGAAACTTTTCAATTTCGTTGCTGGCACACCTGACCCTCGCAAAACTCTTGGCAAACAAACATCTTCCGAAACTACCGGATCTGTCGGGAATATCCTCAACGATATGACCTGGCATGAATTTGAAGTCGTGGTGGGCGAATTCTTCCGCCGCCAAGGCTATTCCGTGCGTGAGACTGGCGGTGGAGGCGCAGATGGCGGGGTAGATTTACGAATGACCACCAACGGACAAACGTATTTAGTCCAATGCAAGCAGTGGAAGGCCTTTAAGGTCGGCGTCAAAGTCATTCGTGAACTGTTTGGCATAATGAGTGCGGAAGGGGCGGCCGGTGCCTTTATCGTGACTTCCGGTCTCTTTACAGAGGAGGCAGAAGAGTTCGCGGCCGGCAAAAATATTGTACTCCTCGACGGATTGCAGCTACGAGAAATTATTCGCGCTGCAAAAAGCCCTCTGCCTGGTGCTTCTTCTTACGCTTCGCCACCATCATCAAAGTCTGACATAAACCCGACGGAAGAAACCATCCCGTTTTGTCCGCAATGCAATGCGCCAATGGTTAAACGTGTTTCAAAAAAAGGTGCATACGCTGGCAAGCCGTTCTGGGGATGTTCTCAATATCCAAGATGCAAAGCAATCGTCCCATGGCATTGAGGGTAGTCGCGCGGAATTTGATGCTACATCGGGAATCGGGTACGGAACAAAGCAACTAAGTGAGGTTCCAATTTTGAGCAACACTGAAGACAGGCAAAAATAAAGTTATCCGAGTCTTTTCTCTTTAATTCAATGATGTTATATAAGAAAAATGAGTAATCCTGTTAACTTTGTAAATATCCGGGGAGACTTCCCAGAAGGGCAGCGAGGGGCTTTCGAGGGACTCGTCTGCCAATTGGCAAAACGTGAGGCTCTTGACCCAAAAACATTTCGGAGGATTGAGGGGGCAGGGGGCGACGGTGGCGTAGAGTGCATCCATCGCCTTCCTAGTGGGGGTATTGTCGGTTACCAGGCAAAATACCACACAAAACAGGAAGACATTGATTGGAGAAAAATTGATGAATCCGTAAATACGGTTTTGAAGACCTATCCTGATTTGGTCACTTACGTTGTTGCGATAGCATGTGATTTTACTGGGCGTAGGAAAGTTAAGGGCGGAAAAATCGGCAACGGGACTTGGGGCGTATGGGATACCCACGTTGAGAAGTGGAACAGCGAGGCGACAGAATCTGGGCGGACTGTAGAATTTATTCCATGGCCTGCGGCAGAATTGTCGGACCGGCTAACACCTACTGAGGCCGATGGGCTTCGGCGACTCTGGTTCAGCGAGGTCGAGTTTTCCCGAGACTGGTTCAGAAGGCACGTCGAGTTAGCAAGCGATGCTCTGATCGAACGGTATCACCCGAAGGATCATGTCAATGTCACTGCGCAGACTCTTTTTGAGTTTATCATTCGACACCCGGCAAGCCGTCAAAAGCTGTCAGCCCGAATTGAGCAGATTAAAAAATTTTCGATTGATGGCTTGTTTCATGGCAAGAGCGGGGTGATTCCGCCCAAGAAACTTTCTGGTAGCTTGGCCGATGTTATTCAGAAGCTGCTAATTTGTGAACAGGAATTTGTCTTGCCAGCGTGGGTGCCTTGGGAACCGGAAAAGTGGGTGGCACTTGCCCAAGATGTTTCAAACAACGTCAACGAATTGCAACAGTGGTCATGGGAGACCAGGGAGCAGTTTCATGATGACGCCCACAAACAGGTGCGACATGATTTGAGCAATATTTCCGATAAGTTGAACAAACTCGCTGACGAACTAGACCAACTAGAATCTTTGCTGAAAGGTCGTCACCTCGCCGCGGAGAAGGTGCGAACAGCTCTCGTTGTAGGCCGTGCCGGCAGCGGAAAATCGCATCTTCTAGCGCGTGCAGCCGAACTCGCGGTGTCTGAGAACCTGCCGGTGATTTTTGTCCTAGGGCAGCAACTCCGCCACGGGGCACTGTGGCCACAAATTCTTGAGCGGTTAGGATTCCCCGGAGTTCCTGCCGATGAATTTCTTGGGGCTTTGGACGCAGCAGCAGAATCTGCCCGGGTACGGGGCCTGATATTAATCGACGCTATCAATGAAGGTGCCGGAGCACGTCTTTGGAGAAATGAAATTTCCCAATTCCTTGCCCAGATAGGACGATATCCGAATTTGGCGTGTGTTATCGCCTGTCGTGCCGAATATGTGAAGTACGTGGTGCCGCAAGCAGTGCTCAGGGCACTACCACACTTTGAGGTTAGGGGGTTTGAGACCCCAGAAGAACAGGAAATGGCGGCCAAAGTCTATCTCGACGGGAGGGGGATTACGCGACCTGCAACACCATGGCTTTCTCCCGAGTTTGTCAACCCATTGTTCCTCCGCAGTTGCTGTACCGCCTTGCATAACAACGGGACAAGCGAATTCCCGCGCGGTCTACGTGGCGCAAAGGCGATATTTGCCTTTTTTGTGGATAGTGTCGGATGTCATCTCGGCGTGGGAAGGGATGGAAGTAACGATCTGGTAGGACCAACCAAGGCCACCCTCCGTGAGATCGCCGTGCAGATGGCTGAAAGCCGCAGGGACTATCTGGAGCGCAATAGAGCGGATGTGATCGCGGTAGAAAAGTTTAGTGGATTCGCACCTCCCTTCGAGACAAGTTGGCTGGAAGTATTGCAGCGTAATGGCCTTGTCCGTTTTGATCCAGATCCGGCTGTCGATTCGGCTGACCCGCTTTGTGAACCAGGGGATGTGGTTCGTTTCAGTTTCCAGCGCTTTCAAGATCACTTGATGGCCGAGGCCCTCCTTCGGAAGGTTGACGATATACAAGCAGCATTCGCGGAAGGCGGCCCGCTTGCTTTCATTATCAACAAAAATCGGTTCGGTTGGGGAGAATGGCAAGGGCTTGTAGACGCCCTGTCATCCCAAATTCCCGAACGGTTTGGCGTGGAACTGGTCGATGTCCCGCCCGATATCGATGATAATTGGTGGTCCCGCATTTGGGGAACCCAGGACGCGTTTGTCGAGAGCGTACGCTGGCGGGCCAGCGAAGCCTTTACTGACCGCACCGGCCAGCTTCTCAACCAACTATTCGACGGAAACCATGATCCGATTTCGCTTCTCATTGAAGTATCTGCCTCCCAGGATCATCCTTGGAATGCTGAGATGATCCATCGCAACCTCCGGCAACGGAAAATGCCGGAGCGTGATGCGTTTTGGACTGTCGAAATCAATAAAGCCTTTGGGGACGAGACCCATGCGATCCACCGGCTGATCGATTGGTGCCTGCATGGACAAGGCCCTTTAGCCAATCAGGAGGCACAACGGCTTTGCGGCTTGGTGCTAACGTGGTGTTTCACCTCTACCTGCCTCCCCCTCCGCGATAAAGCGACAAAAGCACTCACCTCAGTTTTGGTGGCTAGACCGAGTATTTTCTTCAACCTCCTGGATTCCTTTCACGAAGTTGATGATCTGTACGTCGCAGAGCGCCTTTTTGCGGCGGCGTACGGAGCCAGTTGCATTGATCCTTCTCCCGAACGTATTGCTTCATACGCATCCCGGACGGCACGAGCCGTTTTTCTGGGAAAGGTGCCCTCTGAAAATCTTCTATTACGGGATTATGCACGTGGGATCGTCGAGCTTGCCAAACACATTGGCGTTCTCTCTGACGGAATCGACATCGAGCAATGCCGGCCACCCTATGGCTCGCCCGCACCAAGATTTGGCGTTACCGATGAATCTTTGCAACAGGTAGCGGACAAGGCTGGGGGGCCGGAGATTATGCATTCATGTTATGGATGGACAGGGAATTTCGGGAAATATGAGATATCGCCGATGGTGAACTCTTTTGTTGCGGTGAGGCTTTCGAAACCGCCGGCTTACAGCGCGCATGAAATATTTTGTCAATTTGTTTCCGAAGTCATTGGTAAAAATTCAGGACGCAATGAGGCGTTGGAAGCATTGCAAGAGGCTAAACGACTCGATCTTAATATAATTTTTGAAAAATTTGACACGAACAGAACAAGTCGGACGGAGACCGTTGACCCTGGGGTAGAAATACGCAGAGCAGAGTTACGCCTTTTGGGGCTGTTGACTCCGGGTGAAAAAAAACGTTACCGAGCAGAGGCCAGGCCTTGGTTGGGCATTAATCCAAAAGACAAAAAGACCGATCCCAAGCAGTTTGATATTGCCGCCGTCCAACGGTGGATCGCCAAAAGGGCTTATGGCCTGGGGTGGACAAAAAAAATGTTTCCGTACGAGATGGAGCAACATCACGATTATTCACGATCCAGGCCAATCGTGGAACGGATCGGAAAGAAATATCAGTGGATAGCGTTGAACGAGTTGCTTTGTCGACTTGGGGACAACTATTGGATTGGAGGCACCCATGGGAAGAGTGCAAAGAGATACGATACCCCGCCCGATATTGGGTTCATGAGGGATATTGACCCTACGGTACTTTGTTGCTCGAAGAACAGCGGTGGAGGTGCGCTCGACAACAACCCATGGATGCTTGGTCAGCAAATTATCATGCCAGAATGCCCTGAAGACGAACTCAATGACTGGCCTTTCCTGGCTGATCCGGGAGATGGCTTAGTTGATCTGATTCAACGGATAGATCCCAATGGCGATAAATGGATTACGCTTTATGACCACCGGCGTGTGTCGACACAATACGCAGAAAAAGCGTGTACAATGGAGCATGGTTTCCGGCTAGAAGAATTCAGGTTTGTTTATTGCGTGCTCGTTCAACATAAGGATGCAAATCGGTTCGTTTCAAATCTCAAGGGAAAACGTAAAATAGATGTGCATGATTGGTACCCACCCGAACTGACAGACGGGCCGTATCTCCTTGAGGCGCCTTGGCGGCCCACCTGGCCTCAAAGTCGGTGGAGAACAGATGGTTGGCAAACTCCAGAGGATCTCCCGATCGCCTTCCCTGTCAGCAAATATACTTGGGAGTCTCATTTGGATGCATCGTTGCCGGAGGGTGCAAGTGCCTTTCTCCCTTCGCCTTGGTTAGCGCACCAGCTTGGCCTTTCTCCCGTCCCAACGGACGTCTCTGTCTATCGTGACGCCGCCGGTAAGCACCAATTTATCGGAACCCAATTAGAGCATGATGGGTCTTCTGCTGTAATCAACGCCGAAATTTTTGAAAAATATCTTGCACAGCAGGAAATCGCATGTGTCTGGCTTTTCGTTGCGGAAAGAAACGCATGGCCTGGGGGGCACAATAATACCGCTACTTGGCGACGCACAGAAGGTGTTTGTTGGCTTGAAGAAGGGAGAAAACCTAATGCTGTGGTTTGGCATGAAGATAGAGATAATAGCACTCCCAAGGTGAGTTAAGGCCGAAAACCTGGACAGATCTGAATAGCGCTAGTTTACGAGAAAATTCCGCTCTTGACCAAGTTGACAAACTCCACCTCAACTTTCTGACTTGCGAAAAACTTAACATAAAGCATT
>MGTE01000043.1:3060-9681 GCA_001799275.1 Deltaproteobacteria bacterium RIFOXYD12_FULL_57_12 | reverse complement strand
GCGGTATCGGCTTCGGCACCCTGGCGGTTATTGTCTCGGCCGCCATCGTCCTCGGACTGGGCGGCGCCCTGGTGCCAAAATCCGTGGCCTATCTGCAGAACCGCAACCTGGAAGATGTGATCTACAAGCTGCAGAGCGGTCGCTCCTGGCCAACCGAGATGATCGCCAGCGTGCAGACAATGGACGGCGTCAAGGCGGCCATGGCCGACAGCCACGACACCCGGCTGGTGGTCACCTTTGACCGGACCGTGATCGACGAGCCGAAGCTGGCCGCCTTTTTCGCCGGCAAGGGGCTGCCCGCCATCATGCTCAATCAGGTTGACCACGGCCACCGGCTGGCGGCCCAGAAAAAAGAGGGGAAAAACAATGCGCCTTTCTGACATCTCCTTTAACAATCTCAGGCGCCGCAAGGCCAAGATGGTGTTCCTGGTCCTGGGGCTGTTGATCGGCATCGCCACCATCGTTACGCTCCTTTCCATCACCGAGAGCATGTCGCGCGACATCGAGGATCGGCTCGACCGCTTCGGCGCCAACGTCGTGATGACGCCGCGCAGCGAAAACCTGTCGCTCAGTTACGGCGGCATCACGGTGGGCGGCGTCAACTATGAAACCGTGGAGTTCGACGAGGCGCGGCTGCCGGAGATCAAAACCATTGAAAACTCGAAGAACCTCGGCATTGTCGCGCCCAAGGTCCTGGGGCCGGCCATGGTCAACGGCCGGAATGTGCTGGTCATGGGGGTTGAGTTTGAAGCCGAACTGAATCTGAAGAACTGGTGGCAGCTGCACGGCACGCCGCCGGCCGGGCCCGACGATCTGCTGCTCGGCGCCGAGGCGGCGGATGCCCTGAAGCTTGCGGCCGGCGACACCTTAGCGATCAACGGCCGCGACCTGCGGGTGACAGCGGTGCTGGCGCCAACCGGCGCCGCCGAGGACAATCTCATCATCGTTGACCTGCATACCGCCCAGCAGTTGCTTGGCAAGCCGGGCAAAATCTCCCTGGTCGAGCTGGCCGCCTTCTGCCGGGACTGCCCCATCGAGGAGATGGTCCTGCAGATCGCCGAAAAGTTTCCCGAGGCCAAGGTCACGGCCCTGCGGCAGGCGGTCATGTCCAAGATGCAGTCCATCGAGCTGTTCCGCTCCTTCAGCTACGGCATCGCCGTCCTGGTGATCTGCATCGGCTCGCTGCTGGTCTTTATCACCATGATGGGCTCGGTCAACGAACGGACTCGGGAAATCGGCATTTTCCGGGCCATCGGCTTCCGGCGCGGTCATGTCATGCAGATCATCCTGCTGGAGGCCATGGTGGTCGGCTTTGTCGGCGGGGCGCTCGGCTATCTGGCCGGCAACGCCATCGCCTTTGCCGTGCTGCCCCTGGTGGTAAAAAACGGGGTGTTCGCCGGTTTCAACCCGACCCTGGGCGGCGTATCCCTGGGGCTGGCCGTGGCCCTCTCCCTGCTGGCCAGCCTCTACCCGGCCATGAAGGCCAGCCGGCTCGATCCGAGCGAGGCATTGCGGGCGTTATGAAGACAGAAGACAGGAGTCAGGAGTCAGAATCCAGGAGAAAATCAGCCATTCTGGATTCTGACTCCTGACTCCTGAATTCCCAAATAATTACCAAGAGGTAAAACAGATGCACCCAGCCACTGTCAATAACACGGAACATCTCATCGAGTTCCAGGCCATCGGCAAGGAGTATAAGGTAGGCGACACCACGGTGCAGGCCATCCGCCAGATGGACTTTTTTATCGACGACGGCGAGTTTGTCGGTATCATGGGTCAGTCAGGTTCCGGCAAGAGCACCCTGCTGGCCATTCTGGGCGGGCTCAACCATCCCAGTCGCGGCCGGGTCCTGCTGGACGGCCTCGATATCTATGGCCTGAGCAGCGAACAGCGCGCCGATCTCAGGAGCGAGTACCTGGGCTTTGTCTTCCAGTCCTTCCAGTTGATCCCCTATCTGACCGTGCTGGAGAACATCAAGCTGCCCATGGCCATCACCGGCGTTGCCGCCAAGAAACAGGATGAAATGGCCATGGCGGTCCTGGCACGGGTGGGTCTGGCCGACAAGACGAGCCGCCTGCCCGATCAACTCTCCGGCGGCGAACAGGAACGGGTGGCAATCGCCCGGGCCATTGTCAACAACCCGCCCATTCTGCTGGCCGACGAGCCCACCGGCAACCTGGACAGCGCCACAGCCGAGGAGATCCTCTCACTGCTCCATCAGCTGAACAGGGAAGGCCAGACAATCATCATGGTCACCCATAACCCGGAGGCCTGCTGCCACGCCACCCGGACCATCCTGGTAAAGGACGGCACCTGCACGGTTCAATAAACGAATTTCCCCTGCCGGCAGCAAACGGATTCACTCCCTCGGTTTTTGCGCGCCACCCCCTCCCCGGTGCAAGAACACCGGTTGCCGGCAGGGGAATCTTTCCTCGCTGAAACAGCCCCGGAGAAGTACTAGTTTTCGGCTATCATAAACCTCGTAAAAAATTAGTATTGTGTTCCGCTGGAATTCATTCTATCTTTACAATGACCTTTTGGTAGATGTTCAGGCCGATCCACTCAACCGGGGCACAAACATGAAAAAACCGTTCATGAAACAGTTCTGTCTGTCAAACATGGAAAAAGAGGTAGAGGCAGAGGCCCCGCCCCGGGTGCTGATCGTCGACGACGAGTCGGTGCTGCGGACCGCCATCAAGAAGGCCCTGAAGAATTCGGGCTACGATCTCTATCTTGCCGCCGACGGCCGCGAGGGGCTCAAGATTTTTCAGGAGGTGGAGCCGATCCTGATTTTCCTCGACCTGCGGATGCCGGACATGGACGGCTTCGCCTTTCTGAAGGCCCTGCAGCATAAAATCGACGCCCCCTACACCGTGGTGGTGATGACCGGCCACGGCGGCGACGAAGAGATCAAGCGCTGCTACAAACTGGGCATCCACAGTTTCCTGCGCAAGCCGATCAACCTGGTGGAGGTGTGCAGTCTGACCGAGCGCTGCATCGAATTCAAGAAACTGGAGCGGGAGCGGGAAAAGCTGATCCACGATCTGCAGACCGCCGCCGCCACCATCAAAACCCTGGAGGGCTTTCTGCCCATCTGCGCCTCCTGCAAAAAAATCCGCGACGACCAGGGCCAATGGAACGACGTGGACACCTATATCCGGGAGCGGACCAATGTCGAGTTCAGCCACGGCATCTGCCCGATCTGCGTGGAAAAGCTCTACCCGGATTATCAGCTGTTCAAGAGCAGAAGAAAATAGTGGAACGGCTTAGACGATTAGTCTGTTAGACTGTAGCCTGTTAGCAAAAAAACTACTGGAAATAAGGTGAGCCGTTACATAAGAAGAAGGAGGTAATAATTATGCCAATGTCACTCGAAGAAATATTTTCAGTAGCCCAAATACTGCCTAACGATTCCAAAGCGATCCTTGTCGAAAAGCTTGTTGCTAGTATTGAGGCTGATATTGATCCTCAAGTAACGAAAAGCCATTTGGCTGAAGTTAAAAAAAGAAGAGATGAAATTCGCTCTGAAAAAGTCGCGCCAATAAATGGCGAAGAAGGGCTGGCTAACGTAAGGGCCATGATTGGAAAATGAACTATCATTTCCGACTCCCTAAGATGCAACGCACACAATCTCTGTCATTTCTCAGTTGCTAACAGACTAAACACCTACAGTCTAAACAACCTGCAGTTATCCCTTCCCACAATCCTGCCGAACCAATGTCTCCAGGGCCCGGTCCAGAAAGGGCTGCTGGCAATCCACCCCGTCCATTGTGCCATTCCTCTGCAGTTGCAGGTACCGGCAGCCGCCGAAGCAGAGCGGCAGGTATGCGCACGCCCGGCATTTTTCCTCCTGGCGCCAGTGTTGCGGCCGGCAGCCGTTGGCCTCGCTCAATCCCTGACTGATATTGCCGGCCGCATAGCCTGCGTGGCCGATCAGGGACGGGCACTTGTAGCGCTGCCCGTCGTGGTCCACGGTCATGGCGTCGGTTATATCGACCATGCAGTTGCACGGGGTGATCTTCGGGGTCTTAAAGCCGCGCCGCATGATCTCGCCGCGCAGAAAAGGGAAGGCCGCCGCCACCCAGGGCTCGCTGCTCGTATTGCAGCCGGCCCGGAATTCGTGGTTGGCAAAGGCGTCGGCCACTTGCATGGCCGGGTCGAATTTGACCAGGCTCAGCCGCGCCGGGGTCAGCCCCATGGCCAGGAACTGGTCCAGGAGCTTGGGAAATTCCAGATAATTGTCGCGGGTGAAGTTGCCGCCCCCCGAGATCTTCACCAGATCGCAGCAGGCCGCGATGTTGCGCAGGATCAGCGCGTGGCTCGGCCGGCCGCCCACAAAGGGCCGCTGTTGATCATGTACCGCGGCCGGGCCGTCCACGGTGATTTTTATACTTTGCAGGCCAAGCGGCAGCAGCTTGTTGACCAAGGCCGGGGTAAGCAGCGAACCGTTGGTCACCAGGCTGAAGGCAAAGCGGCCGCCCTGCGCCTCAATAAATGGTTTTAAACTGGCAGCCAGTTCCATGATCCGGCCGGGATAGAGCAGCGGCTCGCCGCCGTAGAAGTCCAGTTCGAGCTTTCGCTTCTGGCGCTTGATATACAATTCCATGAGAAAGAGTACGAGTTGCGCGGCCGTGGCATCGTCCATGGCCCGGCCGTCCTTCATGCTGCCTTCGTAGCAGTAGATACAGGAGAAATTGCAGGCCAGGCCCAGGATCACCGCCACGGTGAGGGCGGGGTTCAACCGGTTCAGTTCGGCGGGCATGTTCCAGGTGGCGATTCGTTCCGCCTGGCGGTCCGCGACCAGCAGGCCGAGGGCGGCCAGATTCTCCGCCTGTGCGGCCGGAATCTCCAGCCCCTGTTCGAGCCGGCTGAACATGGCTTGCGGCACCAGGGCAATGGCCGCGCTCTTCGTGGAAAAAAGCAGGCGGAACTCGGGATTGTCGGGCCAGGGCCAGGATTTCAGGTAGGAGGAAAGCTGCATGGGAATTGCCTTGAAGAGGATGGGGGGAGCCGGGGCGCAATCATTGATGGGGAAAAAATGAATATCGAATATCGAACAAGGAACCGCAGAATGATGAAGTGGTTAAACTTCGACATTCGACATTCCTTGACGCCCAGGGAAGGGCTAATGCCGCGGGAGCCAGGGATGGCGGCAGTGGCGCGATATTCGATATTCGCTGTTAAATCACCATAGATTAATTCCTCAAATCAACAGCCTTGCCCCGCGGCTCCCCCGGAATGGTTATCTTGCTTCTTCCTCCGTTGTCTTGAGCGGCGCCTGCGGCCCCTTGCAGCAGACCTGCATTGCCGCCAGTTCCTCCAGGTCAAGCCCTTTATGCAGCACGATCACCTTATTCTCCTCCATGTGCCCCTCCTTGTGCATGGGTTGTTCTCTGCCCGGTCCTGCCGGGCGCCTCGCACCGGAATCGTCTGGCAAGCCGCCCGGTTCCGGCAAGGAACAGGGCCGGCGGTCGTTGCGCTCCGCGTATATAAGAATTACAAGTTAGCAATAACCATGCCACGCTCCGGTCTGGCGCCCGGGGCAACGAGACAGAAGACGGGTCAAACGCGGTCACACAGCCTTTGGGAGACATGGCGGGCGCCTGAAAAAAATAACGCGGGGAGCGGGGAATCACAAAAAAAAACACCCCGGCCGGACAAATTATGTCAGGCCGGGTGACAATTTCGGGCAAGAGCAATCAGAAGATGAAGCGCAGGCCAGCCTCGACCCAGCGGTCCGGGTTCGGATAGGCGAAAATGGCGTACTGGTCGTTGTTGAACAGGTTGTGCACCGTACCGAAGAGTTCGGCGGTTAGATTCCGGCCAAGGGAAACCTCCTTGCGCAGGTTGAGGTCCCAGACAAAGACGTTGTCGCGGTCATCCAAGACAGGCCTTTCATCCCAGCGGATAAAGTGGCCGAAGAGTTCGGCGCGCAGCAGTTCGGGCCGGTCGTAGCGCAGGAAGAGATTGACCGTATAGCGGTAGTCATCCGCCCACTGATCCAGGCTCAGGTCGACATAGGTGGCGTTCGCCCCCAGGGAGAAATTGTAAAAGGGAATGCTCTCCGCCTCCAGTTCGATGCCGGTCCGCTGGCTCGGGCCGCCGTTTTCCGTGTAGCTGTTGATCCAGGTCTCCTCGATCGCCTGGTGGAAGAGCATGGTCCTGGCCCGGAACAAGCGGAAGGCCGTGGACTCCAGCCCCACCTGATAGGCCGTGACCTTCTCCGGTCGCAGGTCAGGATTGTCATTCACCACCGTATAGAGCCAGGGCCGGCGGAAGCCCTGGTTGACCGCGGCTCGGAGCAGGGTGGTGTCGGTGAGCCGGAAAGTGGCGCCCAGGCTGGGGCTGGTCATGTTTTTGCTCAGGGAGTGATGGTCAAAGCGCAGGCCCGGCGTCAGGCTCAAGCGGCCCAACCGGATGGTGTCGTTGGCATACACGGCCCAGTTCTCGTCATAGTGCGGCGCCTCGGCAGAGAACGGCTCCACACCCCAGTTGCTCTGGGCCCAGGGGCCGTAGGCCGTGGCCGCGTTCCACTCGTCGCGGTCGGTTTCAGCGCCGAGCACCAAGGTGTGGCCCTCCTGCTGCCAGGTAAGGCGGCCGCTCACCCCCTGGTTCTCCATG
>MGTE01000043.1:1251-2975 GCA_001799275.1 Deltaproteobacteria bacterium RIFOXYD12_FULL_57_12 | reverse complement strand
CGATGGAGTCCCAGACATAGGTGCCGGCCGGGCCGTACCAGCCCGAGTCTCCCAGGCTGTAGTTCGGCTGGTGCAGGTTCTTGCCAAAGGAGTGGCCGGCCAGGTTCAGGGAGAGGGTCTCGCCAAGGGGCAGGTCAAGGCTGGCCGTAACGAATTTGATCCGTTCCGCCGCGTTGACCCGCCGGTCGAGTACAAAAAAATCACCGTAGCTGTAGTCCGGCTCGCTGTAGCCGGCAGTCACGGTGAAGCGCGCCCCTTTAGCCAGGTCGACATTGGCCTTGGCATAGTAATGTTCACTGTCGAAATAGCGGTCGAGCTTGAGGCCGTCCGAGTCCTGGCTGCCGGCATATACGTAGTAGCCGAGCGTGCCGAGGCCGCCGGCTAAATCGGCCCTGATTTCCCGGCTGTTGTGCTCGCCATAGGTGGCGGTGAGCGAGCCGCTGGGCCGCGAACCGTGGCCAACATCCTTGGTGATGATGTTGACCACGCCGCCCATGGCCGAGCCCCAGGTGGAGGAGGCCGGGCCTTTGATCAGCTCGATGCGTTTGATGATCTGCACCGGGATGGTGTTGGTCTCGGCCCAGCCGTTGACGTTGTTGTTGAGGCGGAAGCCGTCCACCAGCACCAGGGTGCTTTCATATTCGGCGCCCTGGATGTGCAGGGAGGCGCTGCTGCCGAAGTCCTGGCCGGCGAAGCCGACAAACATGCCAGGCGCCCGGTTCAGGACCTCGGCCACGGTGTGGGCGTTCATCGCTTTAATCTCGTCGGCGGTGATGACCGTGACGTTCTCCGCCACCTGGGAAAGGGGCTTCGGAGTCCGGGTGGCGGCCTCCACCAGCTCGTCCTCGTCGTAGAACAGTTTCAGTTGGCGCACCTCCGCAGATGCCAGTTCATCCGCCCGAACCTGGGAAGGCAGCAACAAAACCCCGGCCAGAAAGAAACCGAGACAACACCTCGAACGGTTGCGGGAAAATGGAAACGACATGGGGAACCTCCATAGAAGCAGCTTTTTAGACTATTAGTGCCTTACACCTGGAATCCTGTCAAAAAAACAAGAATCCCAAAAAGCATGATGCTCCCAATGCGTTGCAGGCTGCTGTTAAGGCACTTATTTCCAGTTTATCCGGATTAGACTGTTAGACTGTAGGTTTTTAGTTTTTAGTATCTAAGGGTACTTATCCAGTTTATCTGGGTTAGGCTACAGACTAAAAGACTAACAGTCTAACAGCCTGCCCTTCTCAACTCCCAAAAAACGCCTTATACAACAAATACGCACTGTAGATATCCGCCTTGGAGGTCACCTCGCAGGGCGAGTGCATGCCGAGCACGCCGGGCCCGGCATCGACGCAATCCATGCCGTAGCGCGACAGGAAGCTGGCAATGGTGCCGCCGCCGCCGGCGTCGATGCGGCCCAGTTCGCCGGCCTGCCAGGGGATCTTGTTGGCGGTCAAGAGCTGCCTGATCCAGGCCATGTACTCGGCATGGGTGTCGTTGCTGCCGCGCTTGCTGCCGCCGTATTTCTCAATTGACACGCCGCGGCCGGCATAGGCGGCGTTCTGCGGGTCGCTGACGCTCTTGTAGGTCGGGTCAAAGGCGGCGGTGACATCGGCCGAGAGGGCGCGGGAATTTTCGAGAATGGCGTGGGGCTCGCTGGCCAGACCGGCCAGCCGCGCGTATTCCCTGGTGAAATTAAGCAGCAGAAAGCCGTCGGCCCCGGTGTTGCC
>MGTE01000043.1:0-1244 GCA_001799275.1 Deltaproteobacteria bacterium RIFOXYD12_FULL_57_12 | reverse complement strand
CCGATCTCTTCCTTGTCGACAAAAAGACCGAGCGCGGTCCGAGCAGGATTCTCAATGGCAATGAGCGCCATGAGCGAGGTGAAGACGCAGACCCGGTCGTCCTGGCCGTAGGCGGCAACGAGGCCGCGGTCAAAGCCGATGTCCATGGGCCGGGTTGCCGGCACCAGCTCCAGTTCGGCGCAGTTGAAGTCCTCCTCCACCAGGCCGTGGGTGTCGAACAGATATTGCAAAACAGTGAACTTGACCTTTTCCTTGATCTCCTCGTCGTCGACCGGCAGATGGCCGCAGAGGATGTTGAGGTCCTCGGCCTCCACCACCTTGGCCGCCTCCTTCTTCATCTGCTCGCGGGCCAGGTGCGGCAGCAGGTCCGGGATGATGAACTTTGGTTCGTCGTCGTTTTCGCCGACATGGACGGCAACTTGGTCGCCGGCCCGGGTAAAGGCGACACCGTGCAGGGCAAGCGGCGTGTTCACCCAGTGGTATTTCTTGATGCCGCCGTAGTAGTGGGACTGGAGCATGGCCAGCTCGGCCTCTTCATAGAGCGGCGACGGCTTGAGATCAAGGCGCGGCGAATCCACATGGCTGCCGATCAGATTGAAACTGGCCGGCTCGACGCCGACCACGGCAGCGACCACGGCCTTGCCGCGCAGGTTGCGATAGACCCGATCGCCCGGGGTAAGCGCCGCACAGCCAGCCAGGTCGCGAAAGCCGTTTTCCTCAAGCATGGCAATGATGTTGCGCACGCAGAGCCGTTCGGTCTTGGAGGCGGCCATGAATTTTTTGTACTGCTCGGCCAGACCAAAGACCTTTTCCCGCTCAGGGCCCACGAATTGCCGCCAGCCACTGCGCCGTTTCAGAAAGATCTCTTCCTCAAGCTTCTGGTTGGCGGATTTTTTCTTCCTCTCGGCCAAAATGGTTATTCCTTTATTCTTTATTCTGTATTCTGAATTCTGAATCCTGAATTCCAGCCTCTTTCCCCGGCTGAACCGACCCTCAGTTATATAGCCTTCTCCCTGCCCTGTTTCAAGAAGAATCTGCGGGGTTCGGCCCGCCAGCCAACTCCGACCTACTAGTATTCACCTGTTGTTTCCCTGGTAATTTTTTTCTTGGCAGATTCGGGCGAAACGGCTAGCCTGAAATAATCGGCCGGTCAGGGGTGTCCTGACCGGATTATCTCCCGGACTCAAAGGGTTAGGGACTTGGAAAATACTAGTATACCATAACGCATCCCGTCTCAGGGCCAC
>MGTE01000042.1:125657-129082 GCA_001799275.1 Deltaproteobacteria bacterium RIFOXYD12_FULL_57_12 | reverse complement strand
GTCTTTCGGCATTACGACCTCAACGCGGTCATTCTTACTGGGAGCGGGCACCGGTTCGCTGCGGCTGCAGCCTGCCAGGAGCAGGGCAAGAAGTATCGTTGCGACGGCAATGCCGCGTTGCGAGGCCGTCGCCAGCGAAGGTGGTTCATCGACGTAGGAAATACAGGTTATCATTTTTTTGCTCTTGGTGCTTAGGGACGCGGAAAATACTAATTTACCTGGATCGCGCCCGGATTGGGGTCAGATTTGGTTGCGCCGATTGAGCAAAACCGCAGGAGTAGTAGCGCTACTCTGAGGATTTTGCGATTGAGACAAGACCAAAGATGGCCCGAAGACGGGATGCGTGATGGTATATTAGTATTTTCCGCGTCCCTTAGCCTTCTATGCCGGCTATAATTCAGTTCAGGAGACTGGTAAGGTCGGTTGTTACGGCTCTTAATTCCAATCCAATCGAAGCGTACTCTGGATCTGGTCACGCCAGGCGGCGGGAACGCCGGCTTCTTCGGCGTAATCCCGCCAGCGCAAAAGCTTTTCCCGCACTTCTTCGACGAGAGCCTCGGCGCGGCCCCGCTTCATCGAGGCGATTCTGGCGCAGGCCTTGAAATCTTCCAGGATGAAGTTGTCACGCTTGCCGTTCATGGTCATCTGATGGCTTGCCGTCCAGGTTCCAGCGGGGTTAAAACTGTAAATCATGTCAAAGGCCGGCGCCAGCGCCCATGTTCCGGACTTGTCCATCAGGAAGGCGATATTTTTGACATGATCATCCTGGTTGCGGCCGATGATATTAAAAACCATCCGGCGAAACATCTCCTCGACCGCGCTCATCGGCAGGCCGAGCTGTCTGATGACCAACAGGGACTGCTCGTATGCATAAGCGCCCGCCAGGTTATAATCATAATGCGCCAACGCGCCAAGAGACTGCATGTGGAGTTTTTTGCCGTCAGCAAGGCGATCGAAGCGACGGGTCATAAAATGGTGTCTGCCGTTTTCTTCAAAGAGCCGGCATTCGCTCATAATAATTCCGGCGTCGGCTGCCATTTTTGCATAGGCATATTCAATAAGGCCATACCCCTTCGGATCTTCTAGCTCCTTGTCTCTGTTGCCGCTGACGCCGTCGAATTTCAACAGCCAGTATTCGAAACCCTCGCCGGCCGGAATTTGACCGGAACGCACTTCATTGGTGGTGGGGTTCCAGGCAATCACAGCCTTGGCCCTTGCCCCGCCGGCCGAGGTGCCGACACGCAGGATATCCCGCAGGGCCTGCTCGCTGTTTTTATCACCAAATGATACGTTCAGATTATTGCGGTGGGTAAGAATCTCGGAAGCGAGATCAACGAGTTTGTCGATGTGAATCCGGGTGGCCTGCCGGGCCTTGGGCCCGGTTGCCGGTGCATATTCGAGGGCGCCCATGCCCCGCACGCCCATATAGCAGAGTCGTTCGACAGCATTGAACGAATCAGGACTCCGTCCCTGGGTGGCCAGCCAGGCATTGATCAGGGCGTTGCCGAACTTGTCCGGCAACGAGTCCGCCAGCAGGCCGGGCAGGCCATGAAAGGTTCGCCGGGACAATTCGGGAAAGGTATAGATTCTGCTGGCGAGCGGCATCATCAGCGGTGAGATTTCTATACCGCTGCCGGCAAATGCCGGATCGTACTCAAAGGCGGCAATATCCGCATTATCCGTCAGGGAAACCGCGCCGATGGCGCGCCCCCAGAGTCTGACCTCGGCAACCGTGGTCATGAGTCGTCATCCCAGGACCATTTATTATCGACCGGGTCCGGTTGCCGCTTCCCAGAAGCGCGTTGCCGCGTTTTTCCTTTCTGTTTCAGCAGGTCCAGGGGGCGGGTTCGGGGTTCGGGGATCAGATGATCCAGACCTTGCAATAGATCAAGGACCCGCAATATCCGGACGATGGTCGAAAACTGCGCCGAGGCCCCGGCCTCGATCCGTTCAACGGTGCGCTTGGACACCCCGGCCTGCTCCGCCAGGTCCGCCTGGGTTACCTGATGATTAAGGCGATATCGGGCGATACGGCGGCCTGTTTCCGCCAGGATGGCATCATCTGTTAAAAATTTTGAAATATCCACTGTCGTCTCTTTTGTCGATATGTCGCCAGATGCTGTTATTATATCGTCATATATTACGATTAGCAAGTCAATGATGAGACAAAATACCACAAAACGACAAACAAGACGATTAATATCCTGTATATGAAAATAATTCTAAATTATTGACGACTTGTCCAGGTAATCTTTACCTGTGGCGCGATAATCAAAAGAGCGCCACTTTATTCGGCGCAGAGCATATTGGATGTCCCCGACGCCCCGCGCATGTTGACACCTCCGTTCTGTTCAGCTCAAGATCAAAACATTGGTGTCCATTTTTTTCAACCTACCTCAACGCGACCCTTTTGTTTGTGCTTTTGTTTGTGCATTATTGAAGCTCCTCGGCTTTAAGCTTCTCACCAGCATCGCCGTAGTTCTCGGAACCCTCACCCTTGGTCCTATAAATCATGCCTTCGGGACAATCATCGAAATTTCCTATAGGGTAGACATAATAAACCGAATTGAGGCATTGGCTGAAAATGGATGTGTTGTCCCATTGCAGGCAATGCCAATCAAGCTCATACCATTGACCATTGCCGTGGTTAAAACGGAACTCCGGATCCCTTCCGTGCTCGCTGCAGTCGTAATGGTCATTGTCGCCGGGCGATGCATCCCACTCCCACACCTCCACCTCCATATCAACTTCCTCAAAGCCTGATAACGTTTTGGACACCACCCAGCCGGGATTCATGGGCATTCCGACCGGGGCGCCGTCCAGCGTATCGTCGTCCGAGTATGACTTTGATTGATTTCCTATCTTAAAATCGTTCGTATACCAGTCGGCACAGCAGCCCGACGGATCGCGGTCCACGAGCTCGAATATTTCAAAGGAGACCGCATGATCCTTCTTCATATTCCACTTGCCCGGCTGGGTGGTTTTGATAAGCTCCACTTCTGCCATCAGCATAGCGTGATCTGAAAGACATTCATCCTCGCTCACCGTGATATCGTAGTGCGGGTCTACACTCACCACCGGCTCGGCGGCCACCCCCCAGTCAGGCCATTCATTGGCAGGCGGTATCTGGATAATGTAGTCGTAGCGGGCATTGGCGTTTATCTCCGTATAGATGCCGGGTGTGCAGTCGCCTCCGGAGATGTTGGTGCCGATGGGCGGTGCATTGACCTGGCCTAAGTCATAGATATGGTTGAGCCAGATGACATTCTTGTCGAAATCCTGGGGCAACCCTTCAAGCAACGTCTGCATCAAGCCGGGATGTTCCGCTTCCCCGCCGCGGATATTCAGGTCGCCCATGACAAAGGCGGGCCTGTCCGGCGACCGCTTCTTGTCGATAAATTCCCTCAGCTCGGCAAGTTGTTGGC
>MGTE01000042.1:125263-125642 GCA_001799275.1 Deltaproteobacteria bacterium RIFOXYD12_FULL_57_12 | reverse complement strand
GACTCATCGTCCGCTTGCAAGTGGGTGCAAAAAACATCCACAAAGTGATCGGCATTGCCCACCAAAGACGGCGGTGGACCCGCAAAAGGTCCATGGCCTGGGCTGTCTTCAGGTGGGGTGCCGCCCTCGATGAGGACCCTTGCCCAGATGGCGCCCTTCTCCACACAACAATCAAAGCCACTGCATAAATCCGTATCATATTCCAAATACTGAGGTGGTTCGGCAAAGGGGCGCGAGCTGAAGATCAGGAGACCGGTATACCCCACGTCATCTCCATCGCCCCAGTCGATACCGGCCACACTCATGGGCTCCAAATTATTAGCCACGCGCCATTTCTGGACAGCCCCCACCAGTTTCGTGCGATCCGGGTCTGACCAGG
>MGTE01000042.1:64198-125257 GCA_001799275.1 Deltaproteobacteria bacterium RIFOXYD12_FULL_57_12 | reverse complement strand
TGATGCAGACAACGTCCTTATCCCAGATGTACCTAGCAAATTCAGACTCCCCGGAATCCATCGGGTCCCAAACCACCCCTTCCGGCCCGATATCCCCTGCCCCGCCGTCGCCGACAATCATCCAGTCCGCCATCTGGCCGATATTGTAGGTGGCCATCTTCAACGGGATGCCGTCGGGAATATGGAAATAGAGCGTTTTCCAGGTCTTTGTCGAATCGGAAACAGGCGCCGCGTTCATGCCGTTGGGCAAATCCTGCCAGGAGCCGTCATCGCCGCTGTGCAGCACGCCAAGGCCCACCATGTCGCTTTCCAAGGGTTCGCTGACGGTTTGGGCCGCTGTTTTCATCTCAACGCCAACCTCGATATGAAGAAAATCCGGATCATCACCAGGAATGGAGAGCTTATAGTCTGTTGCCCAGCCTTCCGTTGTTACGGGTATCCAGGACCCGGGAGCCCCTTGTGTCTGGCTCAAACCCGATTGAATCCCCTGGCTCGTCAATTTATAGCGGATGATCAACCGCCGATCTTCATCGCGGGGCTGCAGGGCGTTGGGATTGGGATTTATCGCCAGGGTGTGTTTCCGTAGGGCGTCCAGGTAGAGTGTCAGGCTCCCTCCTCCGTCCTCAGAATTGGCAAAAACAGGCTTGGGCACCCGGATGCCCATGTGGAGCCGGGAAAATTTAACCGCCAGGTACATCTCGCCGTTTGGGCCGCCAAGGCCATAATCCTGCATGGGCACTTTGGCCCCGCCGTAGTACTCGCTGGGATCCACCACGCCGTTAACGTTCGGCGTCGGACAGTCAAAATCGCACAACGGCGGGATATAGATGACCTTCCCGAGATTTATCGGACTACAACCGACAAGGATTAATTGGATTGCAACAAACGGAATGAGGAAGAACTTCGCTGTGTTATTAACCATTTTGCACCTCACATTAAAAGGGTACTGAGTGGTCTTCAGGTTATTTGATTGTCGTTTGCAGAGAGAACCAGAACCAGCAAACCAGGCCAGACTTGCATTGTTGCACTATTGTTTTATGCGATTACGCAAGCCTGATCCTTCTTCCTCACTATTGGTCCTTGAGCGCATTACATGCCATCTCAAGTTCATGTAGTTTCCCTGTGCGGAATATCAAAGAATGTTCAGATATTTTTCCTCTTTCTTATTTTTTTTGGCGGCTCGTTGGCAATCACCAGCGCCTTGTAGCGGTCGCGGAAAGGCGTCTGATAAATTTCATCGCTAGGCACTTCCTTCCACTCGATTCTTGCCAGAAGCTTTGGCCTTATATAGTGCCCTGTCAGCACTCCTGACCAACTCCCGCATGTTTGTCACGGTGGGCTGGCCAATGCAGGAGACACCCATACTCACTGTAACTGGTGGCCCATCAGTTGAAAAGTACTGCCGAATGTCCTCGCGTAATCTTTCGGCCAGGGCAAATGCGTCGTCAAACGACGTATGTGGAAAGATGATAGCAAGTTCCTCTCCGCCGTAACGAGCAGTGAAATCGTCTTTACGGGTGTTCTTCAGAAGCAGTCCCCCGATGTCGCGCAACACTTTATCTCCCGTTTGGTGACCATACGTATCATTCACGGACTTGAAGTCGTCAATATCTACCAAGGCCAGGCAAAGAAATCGGTTGGAGCTGATATGCTGTCGGATCAACCGATCCAGCGAAAAATCAAAAACGCCCCGCAGATAGAGACCCGTTAGCGAATCTCGTGTCGCCCTGTCCGCAACAGCTTCGATACGTGAATCATCTATAATCTTGGGATTCAGAATGTCGCCAGAAATGTTCGAAAGATAGTCCAGCGCAGCCACAAGTATGCCAACGTCACGACCCAGCTTGCCTTTGAGGCCCTCTCTATGCGCAGCAATATCGTTCCACAAAGACTCAGCCTTGTCTTCAGTGTATATTTCGTGTGTCAAACGAAATATGAGCTCTGAGAAGGTATTGTAAATTGAGGACTCCAGATACTCCTTCAGCAGTCCCGGCTGGTCCGACATCGCACCAATGGATTGGGAACTTAGTCGTTCCTTGGACTCGATGTCGATCAGTTTCTCTGTTGTGTCATCGCTTGAGCGGCGCTTAGGGTTTTTCATGCGGTCTTCAGTTTGATGCCTAATAAATTAAGAGTTTTTTGCGACACGGAGCCGCCGCTACCACTCCTGTTGAACGCCGTTTTCAACCTGCCGCCGCCACTGAGCTTGGTTTGGAAATCAACAACTCCCGGCGGTCAGGTTGAAAAACTTTGGGTTATACCTGCCTTTTTCTGGTGTCTATCAACGTGTAAACACCAAGAACCATTTCTTGGTGTTCAAAATGATCAGTTTTTTCTCTTATTAAGTTAATAATTTTACCGACAGGCTTGGCTCCCACAACCATTGATTTCAGATAAATGTAAAGGTTTGATATTGAATGGTACCATTTTGTATGGAGGGGGAACGAGTCAATGATGAGAAGTTGCCCCCCTGGCTTCAAAATTGACAGTGCCTTTTCTATCGCCTTTTCATAATCTGGCATCGCAGTTAGTGCGAGACAGAAAACCACTGTGTCTGTGCCTTTTGATGGAGAATATTCATACATGTCCATGCATTCAAACCGGACATTACGCCACCCGTTATTTTCTTTCTTTCGGTTGGCTATATCAATCATATTGCTAGAAAAGTCGATGCCGACTATTTCTGACGACTTATCGGTTTTTTTCAATATGCTTGGAATGACAGATGCGGGGCCGCAGCCCAGTTCAACCAAAGTGCCCCCCGAGGGAAGGTCGACTCTATTTGCTACCTCTTCGTAAAGGCGGGTAGCCTGACCAAGGCTCATGAGATAGGCGATAAGATCGTAACTTGAGGCTGCCAGATCATATTTGTCTTTGTTTGCTACTTGTCTGATGTCCAATTTCCGCTCCAGCGTTGATAGTGGTCTATTCTTTAATAAGCATAACGCGAAAATCCACGGCTTGACCGCAGAATGTTTTTGTTGGGCCATTTTCCTTAAAAGCCTTTTTTGCCCCTTAAAACGGCACCTATAAGGCGAAAGATGGCTCATTTTTCATATATTTAATTTATTAAATCAGTCAGTTGCCTTGGTCCGACCCCGCATGCACCCCCGCATGCACCGCTCCATAATCTATTTCGTCGGACAATTGAAGACTTTTGTGTCGGACAATTGAAACCTTTGATGACGGCTAATTGAAACAATACATGGTGATTGCCACATAGTGATGCTTGCCAAGCGCAGCCGACACTTTGAAAAACAGCAGGTTTAAATTCTTTAAATAATGCCAAGCTTGCCTGAACAAATCAGGCCTCTTTTAAACCAAACAGCTAATCACTGAGTTTGCTATCACCCATAACCGCCCAGATCATAACTGCGCCACGGCCTCAAGCATGACCAGATCCGGCCACAGCGATTTACCGTGGATTGTGGTAGGACGGTGACTCACCCTGCAGGAAACGGCAAGCGGGTCCAGGTCGATCACCGGAGTCTCCCTCGCCAGCCACTCAAGATCCTGGGTCTGGACAATGCGGATGGCTCCTTGCACCGAGCGGTCGATTGCGGTGTCGAAACGGAGCGGCCCCAGGGCCAACTCCGCTTTCCTGATCTGATTAGGCGCCGCGCCGAAGGCTGCCAGGCTGGCAAGGTACAGCGGGCGAAACAACTTGCCCAGGTCGGCAAAATCAACCTTGCGCAGGGCCGGGATAAACAGGACGTAGCGGCTGGCATCATGGCAGAATACCCCGCACTGCCGCCGGTCCATGGTAAAAAGATGGCCGTGCCAACTGCCTAGCGGGCTGGTTTCTGTCAAAGGGGTTTCGGAGACGCCAGCCAGTTTGTCGGCAAGTTTTCGGGAACAGTGAATAATCATGGCTGATTCTTCTGGCTTTATAGATGATAGATTTACCGGCCAACCCACAAACCGCTGGCCATCCTGCACAACCTATTCCTAATGAACGACATATGAAAAGTGAGCCGTTATTCAACTGAAAAGTTCAAATAGCAACCGGCTGATATTCTTCTATTTTTCGCAGGAATTAGACTCTATCCAATAAAATCATCTCGGTTTTGAGCCTTATTTAAAAAACATATTTCAATAGGTCTTCAGACAACCCAATATCGCTAAACCAACCGCCGACCACCTATAAGTTCAGAAACTTGTGGAGCTTCCTGCAGGTGGCGTCATAAGATCGCATATCATCCTCCGAGTCCAGATGCCGGCAGTAGGGACCGCCTTCCTCGTCAACATTCCGCTGGAGGTTTTCCACAGGGGGGACATCATACTCATCATCCATACTGACGGACCGGATGATCTCTCCACCGAGCAGCCAGAGATAGCCCATGTGCTTTCGGATGGTCTTTTTCTTCAGTCCCCGGGAAATCAGGTGCATCACAAAGGGTCGCATCGCCGCCAGCAGATCTTCTCCATATGGGATATCTTCATCAATGCCGTGCCAGCTTTCCGGCCACTCGGGAAAATCGGGGTAAATATCTTCGGGTGTATTCATGTTTTCTGGAAACTTATAAATCTGATGTACGTTCTGGATTGCATACCTGGTTCCGCTCCATCCCCGCCTGTACCGCCGTGAAGTATTTTCCCTTCTGTGAATTTATAGCGCTTAAATCCAGAAGAGGTAAGCAGCAGCAAGGAAGTCAACGGATCGGTCATGCCTTGCCCCCCTCATCCCTTCCTGGCCTCAATCTGCTTGATCATCCGGTCAAAGTCGCTTTCAAACAGCCGATCCTGGATGATGCGGTATTTCTCGAATTCACTTTCGGCGTGGGCCTTGGCGATCTCCGCCGTCACTTTCCCCGCGTCCTGAAAAATTTTCCGGTCTGTAGCGTCGATGAAGCGGTTCAGGCGGGTTTCCCAATCCTGCATGGCCATCGGGATCTGCCGCAGCGCCATATCTTCGGCAATATCCAGATAGGCGGAAACCAGCCGCTGCAATTGCGCCATTTCGCTTTCGCTCAGGTAGTTTTTGGCAACGTTGACGTCAAATTTCTGGATTTTTCCTCTCGGCGCGTCCTTCTAGGTGGTCAGCCCCATGTTGTCCTTTCCGGCATCGGCTCGGTTATAGATGACTTCCGCCGCCGTCTGGCCGTGGATGGCCCAGTGCAGTTTGTTCTGTACGGTGGCGAAAAAGCGCTTGGTGGCCTGGGCCGTCACGTCATAATCAATGGAGGTCGCGTAGATGTCGTTGATTTTCTGGTAGAACTTGCGCTCGGAGAGGCGAATTTCCCGTATGCGCTGCAACTGTTCTTCAAAATATTTCTTTCCAAGGAGAGAACCGTCATTTTTCAGACGCTCATCATCCATCACAAAGCCCTTGATGGTGAACTCCTCGATGCTGGTGGTTGCCCATTTGCGGAACTGTACGGCACGTTCTGAGTTGACCTTGTAACCGACTGCTATGGTCGCGGCGAGATTGTAGTGCTTGGTGTTGTAACTTTTTCCGTCTGCGGCAGTTATTCGAAAATTTCGAATAACTGAATCCTCTTGCAACTCACTGTCGGCAAACACCTTTCTCAGGTGATAGTTGATGGTGTGGGTTTCAACATCATAGAGAGTCCCCATCATTTTCTGGGTCAGCCAGATGTTTTCATCGGCGTAAACCGCTTCGACGCCGCCAGTGCCGCTGGCAGCGACAAAGGTCAGGTATTCAGCTGCCGATGAGCGAATAATGGAGGTCTCATTTTTCTTGGGTCCCGATAGATTCTTTTTATTACTCATCCTTGTGCACCTCCTTTTGGCGCGCAACGCCGCGAAGGCGCAATATTATATCTTGGCCGCACCTCAAGCTTCTGCTTCAGCTGAAACAGCTCTTCAACCTTCTGCCACTCACTGGTCAAGGCAAATCGCCCGCACATCAGTTACTCCTGCGTGTTACCTGTTAAACCCAATCAGCCAGCATTACCCGGATCAACTGCTTTCACGAAACTTATAATCTGAGGAACGTCCCCTTTGTCCCCTATAATCTGAGGAACGTCCCCTTTGTCCCCTAATGGACCAGCATCTGGTAGTAGAGCTTATAAAAACCCAGCTCCTTATCGCCCATATTGTGCTTTTCATGGTCGAGGCAGGTTCTGTCGACGACTATGCACCGGAAAGAGATAAATTCATTATCCTTGAACAACTTGATCAGCGACCAGTAAAAATCCCGCCTGTTTGGCGAAAGCCGTTTCCAACCGAATTCCCCCTGGGTGGCGAATTTCCTTTTCAGACAATGGATTTGATGAACTATTTCGTGTTTATGCTCACGGGGGCAAGAAATCGCGCCAATGACCATGAAGGCATCACTCCGGTCAGAGGTGTGGCGACTCTCGTCGCAATAAATGTTCATCTCACACAGATTGTCAGTCATAGGCTCAGAAAATCGGTACGTGGTTTAATTACTTGGGTAAAAGCAAACCTTGGCTTAACAAATTTCGCGTATTTCAAACCAGAAGACTAATCGCTCTGTTTGGCTTCTTCAGGCAAGGTTGCTCGGATCGTTGCTTTCAGCTTCTCGACAGCCTCGGGAAGATTATCCGGGTCCCAGACGACCGTCAGGTGATGGTTGGTGTCGAAGTGAGGTCCTCGATCCTTATTCTTACCTTTTCCCTTTCCTTTAGGCTTAGCCTCAAAAACATCCTTTTGGCAGGTATAAATTACTGGTTTTCCAAGACCTTCAGCGTAGCCGGCTTCCCAGTAAGCGCCCCGGTTATGGTGTGTAAGATCGGCAATCAGAAAGCGGCTTTGCCGGATTTCAACCCTCAGGCGGTCGTCGATTAACCCTGCGGGCTGCCCTTCGTCGAGACGTTTCAGGTCAAAATCGGTGGCTTTGACTGCCGGCTTAAAATGGTCTGAAAAAATCCTGTCCAGTTCCGGATCGCCGAATTGCATGGCCATGAAAGCATTGCGCCCGCTGGCCTTGCCTCGCTGCAGTTCCTCGAACAAGCCCCAGCCTTTCAAGGTTAGTTTGATGGTGGTAAGAGTAGCATAATTACCTTCGATCCCACGTGTTGCAATGCCGTCCACAAAGCCAGCTTCAATTGCCTGGGCCGCAAGAAAGTCAACCGCTGACTTATCAGTGGCACCAGACGCCGAGATAGTGCTGCCGTCAATCGAAACCGCAATGCCCATGCTTGACTGCATTTCCCCCAACCACAAAACCAAGTTCTCAAACTGCTCTTGAGGCCTGGGCAGCTGTGTGTTCTCGATAATGTTCTTCAACATGTAGCTGTCCAGCATCGCCCATTGTTCCCGTTTCGTCATACGATAGAGGGCATAGCTGACTTTAGCGGCTGCATCCTTGGTTTTACTGAGTTGCCCTTCCAGAATAGACGCAGTGGTATATGACAACGAGTATGGCCCACAACGTTGGCAGTCATAGAAATTCCTACCATCGCCGGTATGTGAGTCTTTTAGTACCGATTTGCATACCGGACATGGCATAGCCATTTCATGCCTCCTTCTGTATTGAGCAACCTGAGAAATTCGAGGAGAGGATCGATTGTCGTAAAATCTCAGCACGCTTGAGATTGACTACTACTTGGACGCCGATCTCACGGACCAGTGAGAGACGGCGGTCAACTTCGTTGACGATGCGGTGTTGTTCTGCTTCTGGTGGAACTGGGATATGCAGCGCTTGCAACTTAGTGCCATTCACGTTTGCCTGCCCTACCTGTTGCGTCACGACGGACTTCACCCAGTTCCGACCATGCGACGAATTGATGTAAGCCGCGAGAAATCTCGGGGCAGCCTCTTCAACAAGCCGAACCCGAATAAGGTATGACGCGAAAGAACATTTCTGCGGCGAACCGGAAAACACGGCAGTCTTGCCAACCAATTCGGGGCTATTCGTTCTGTTGAAGAGCAAATCGCCAGGCTCCAGAAACAGCTTTGGAAACTCATGGTGAGTCGACGGTAGAAATTTAAGATCGTCAAGCACCAATTCACCTCCAACAATGTTACCCATGCGAAGGATAGGAACGCCATTTGAATCCGCGCTCGTCTTCGAGGACGAACCGTATTCGACCAAGCAGGAAACCTGTTCGACAGACGCCCACACCCACCCCTCCGGCAATTCGGGAAGGTCGGTGGTTTCCGGCACGGCTGGTTCTTTGTACTTGCCCTTGCCTTTCCACTGACTGCGGCGGATTTCGAGGATGCGTTGCAGGAGTTGGGCGCCGGTTTCGTAATCACGGCCTTCGCGGCGGGCGAAGTCGGCTTCGGTTTCGACGAGGCGGCCTTCAACAGCGGCTTTGAGGACGGCGGCTTTGTAGCGTTTGAGGTTGGCCTTGACGCGCTTGAGGTTGGCAACGGCTTCATCAAGCCGGGAGAATTGTTTTTCGATTTCCGCAACGATGCGTTTTTGTTGTTTGAGGGGGGCCGTTTTGAAAGGCACCTCTTTTAGTTGCGCCTTACTAATAACACCTTGCGCAGAGCCAGAAGAGGCCGCACGGAGCCTGAGAACCCAAGGCATGAGTTGGTAATAGATGAATTTGGTATCGACACCATCACGCGGTCGTATTGCTGCCACGCTTCGTCCTATCGCGCAATCGATACCAAGATTTAATTTCCCAGCGGTTGCCCCGACGACACATATAAAAACGTCACCCTTCCGACCATACTTTAAGGGCTTCGTTGTCCACTCGACCTGGACCGGATAGAGGTCTGCAAATTCACCGGCTTTAACAAAGACGGCTCCCATTCCTTCTTTGTTACATTCATTGCCGGGTGGCGCTTGCCCCATCTCAAAGTCCACAAGATCAGCAAGTGTGGTATCAAACCACTCCGTTGCTCGCTCTGGCGGTGCTTGTGATGCCACTTTGTTCATGCCGCCAAAGCCTCATTCAATTCTTCAATAATCACATTCAACTCATCACCAAAGAGCTGGTAAACCTTGCCCAATCCACCTTGCTGAGAGAACGGTACATAGTCGAAATCGGTCTCTCCCGACATCCCTGTCTCCCGCGACACTAATACATCCTGTATGTCGTCAGTCTCAATGCCAAGATTGGCGGCAATATGATCGCGGGTCATCACCAGCCATTGGCGCTGTTCATCGGTAAACTTCTTGCCGAATGACTCTTGCTGGGAGAGCCAGGCCTTGAAATTGACCTCGACCTTTTCCGGAAACGGCACCAGTTCATTCTCCTGATACATGGCAAAGCGGACCGGGGAAACCAGGTCCGACAAAATATGCGGGGCATTGGCCCCCACCTTAGCCTTCTCCAGAGCCGCATAAAAAGGAAGAAGGGTCAAGTCCGCTTTTTGCTTTTGTTCTGTTTTCTGCATTGTTGAAATCATGGTTCATTCTTTTTCCCCTTGGGCCAGCAGATTCATAATCAGCCGAATCAACAAGTCCTTCTGCTTCGGATCGCTCTCGGCAATCAATAGGGCCAGGGCCACCAGCCCGTTGTCATTAATGCCGGATTGTTCCAGCAGATCGTTCTCCTGCAGGAAAACCAGGAAGAGGAAAAAGCCGATCCGTTTGTTGCCATCGCTGAATGGGTGGTCCTTGATGACAAAGTAAAGCAGGTGGGCCGCCTTTTCTTCCACGCTGGCATAAAGGTCCTGGCCATCGAAGGTCTGGTCGAGGTTGCCGAGAATACCCTGGAGATGATGATCCCGCTCCTGCCGAACAGTTCTGCGGCCTCGCCCCGTGCCAACAGATCGTCCTTAAGTGCCTTGATAGATTGTTTGGTCTGGCCATATTCCAGGGACTGCTTTGCAGGGTGACGGCTCTTTGGCAGCGCCAGCCGGTCTTCATCATACTGGAGGAGCAACGACCACGACTTGGCGTATCGGCTGACCACTTCCAGTATGGCCTTGCCCTCTTCGCTGAGAACCTCGCGTCTTTCCAAGGTGTTGCTGAGAAGAGCGATAGTCTGTTCCATTTCGGAGAGACCTTTCTCGGCCAGACGTCTCTCACTAACGGTGTAGCCCTTAATGAGATGCTCTTTCAGTACAGTGGTTGCCCAGATCCGGAACTGAGTGCCGCGTTGTGACTTTACCCGATAGCCGACTGAAATGATGACATCGAGATTATAATAAATTACGTCATAGGATTTCCCGTCACTGGCAGTTGTCCGGAATTTCCGGACAACTGCGTTCTCAACCAACTCGCCTTCCTTAAAGACATTCCGGATGTGCTCGGAAATAGTTCTTTTATTCCTGTCAAAGAGCTCTGTCAGCTGCGCTTGAGTTAACCAAACCGATTCTTTCTCCAAATGCACCTGGAGCTTGGTTTGCCCATCTTCAGCCTGATAAATAATTATTTCACCGTGTGCATTCTGCATCTTAAGCTGCCAACGCCTCATTCAATTGCTCAATTATCAGATTCAACTCATCGCCAAAGAGCTGGTGCACCTTGCCTAAACCACCTTGCTGAGAGAAAGGCGCATAATCAAAATCGGTCGCTCCCAACATCCCTGTCTCCCGCGACACTAATACATCCTGTATGTCGTCAGTTTCAATGCCAAGATTGGCGGCGATGTGGTCGCGAATCATCCCCTGCCACTGGCGCTGCTCATCGGTAAACATTGTTGCTTTATCCTTCCACAAAGAGGCGGACATAGTCGTTGAAGATGAACAGGCGGTCGCGTTTCCGGCCTGTGAGTTCGCGCAGAATACCGTGTTCGCAGAAATCACTGATCAATTTGCTTGCCGTATTGGGCTGCGCATTCAGCAAGGCCGTTACCTGTTTGATGCTGACCACCGGATTCTCATAGAGATGCCGGATAAGGGCCTGGGCATTCTTTTGTCGGCGGACATGGAAGCGCGGCAGTATTTCACGTTCGATGCGTTCCTTGAGAGCAATGATCTCTTTGAAGACCTGGATGGATTGTCTGGCCGTCTCCCGCACGCCATACAAAAAAAACCTAAGCCAATCAAGCAGGTTATGGTTGGTGCGGACAGCGGTCAAATGATCGTAATAATCACCTTTATGTTGTTCAAAGAAAAAAGAGAGATAGAGGGCCGGTTTGGCAAGCAGCCCAAAGCCGACCAGGTAGAGAACGATAAGCAGCCGCCCAAGACGGCCATTGCCGTCCAGAAAGGGATGAATGGTTTCAAATTGATAATGAATGATGCCGATCTTGACCAGATGGGGAACATGGATATCTTCATTATGCATGAATTTTTCCAGGTCGCTCATCAGTTCCGGGACATGTTCGTGATGCGGCGGAACAAAGGTGGCGTTTTTCAGACTCACGCCGATCCAATTCTGGCTGGTGCGGAATTCTCCCGGCTGTTTGTGTTTGCCGCGCACACTCTGCAGGAGGATGCGGTGGGTATCTTTGATCAGGCGGCTGGAAAGCGGCAAGGCCTGCAGTTGGCTGATGGCAGCGTTTAAGGCCTGGATATAGTTTTGTACCTCCTGCCAGTCATCACGTTTTTCAGGATCAAGGTCCAATTCATCCACCAGGGCCTCTTCCATATTGGTCCGGGTGCCTTCTATGCGGCTGGAAGTGGTGGCTTCCTTAGTGACATGCATTTTTATAAAAAAGTCCACATCGGGAATAAGCTGGGAAAAAGCATTCAGCTCACCAAGCAGGCGGCTGGCGTCATCCAGGAGAGTGATGATCTCAGGGGTGGAAATCTGCCATTCCAGATTGATCTGTTCAGGCAAAAAGCTCCGGTATTGGTACTGTTGTTCAAAACCACCGGAATGGAATTGGGTTATATCTTTTCTCATCATGTAACGACCCTTCTGGAAATGACATTTCTTCATTGCTATGTCAATTGCATGGCATCAATTTGACATAGCGTGCGGGTTATGTCAAATCAAAAGAGGTCGAAATTTCACCCTGCAAATTTATCACGCCGCCAAAGCCTCATTGAGTTGTTCAATAATTACAACCAACTCCTCCCCGAAGAGTTGATGCACTCGGCCCAAACCGCCTTCCTGAGTAAATGGCGCATAGTCGAAATCATCGGTTTCAATGCCAAGATTGGCGGCGATATGGTCGCGGATCATCACCAGCCATTGGCGTTGTTCTGCGCTGAACTTCTTGCCGGCTGACTCCTGCTGAGAGAGCCAGGCATTGAAGTTGATCTCGACCTTTTCCGGAAACGGCACCAACTCATTCTCCTGATGCATGGCAAACCGGACCAGAGAAACCAGATCGGTTAAAATATGCGGGGCATTGGCGCCTTTGACCTTGGCCTTCTCCAAAGTGGCATAGGCGTCCCAAAGGTTGTCAACCCGGAAATGGTGCGGCGGTTTTTCGATGAGCCCGGCCAGTTCCTTGATATCTTCAAAGCGTAAGCGGCTCTTGTAGGGCCTGCTGTACAGAACCTGCAGGGCGGTGATCTCGTCGCGGTTATCGGCCAGGAACTTCTCGAAGGATTGAACCAGCGCCTTGACCCTTTCCAGGGCCTCGATGGAAAATTCGGCGGAGATCACCTGATCTTCACTGATGTTATCGATGATCTGCTCGTTCTTCTTCTTGACCTCGACCAGGAAGTTGCGAAGCGCCGGATTATGGAGGGGCCTGGTCGCCTCGACAATCAGTTTTGTGGCGGCCTGATTGATCTGCTCTTCGCTGGGCTCGGCCCCGTTGTTATCCTGCTTGGCCCTTTCAATATGGTTATCGGGTTTGATGGCGGTGACCAAATCGGTGGTCAACTGTTCGATGGTCTTACCATTGGAAAACTCGATCACCTGACGATCATCCGCAGGCGTAATCTGCCGGCCGATCCGGGCCAACCGAGCGGCCAGCGATGAGATCACATCCGGGTCGGTATTGCCAAGCGCGATCGCCTGCAGGAGTTTTTCGAGACTGACCGTGGGCTTTCTCTCCATGGGCCGGGAATCGGTCTTGTCAATCTCGCAGACCCCGACGCAATCGACAATGATGAAATGGTCCTTGACCTTGGCATCCGGGGTGACCGACTGCAGATCGTTGCTGTTGATGATCCGCACCCCGCGGCCCTTCATCTGCTCGAAGAAGGAGCGGGAGCGGACGGCCCGCATGAACATGACGATTTCCAGCGGTTTTATGTCAGTGCCGGTGGCGATCATATCGACGGTGACGGCGATGCGGGGATTGAAGCTGTTGCGGAAGGAGGCGATCAGCTGTTCGGGCGTGGCGCCGGTGGTCTTGTAGGTGATCTTCTGGGCGAAATCGTTGCCGCGGCCGAACTCCTCGCGGATGATCTTGACGATATCCTCGGCGTGGCTGTCATCCTTGGCAAAGATCAGGGTTTTGGGCACATATTCGCGGCCCGGGAAGATCTCGGTCAGCACCTTGTCTTTAAAGGTTTTTATAATAGTGCGGATCTGATCAACGGCCACCACGTCGCGGTCGAGCTTGTTGGGATCGTACTCGAAATCCTCTTCCAGCTTTTCCCAGCGGGTGGTGCGGGTCTCGCGGTCGCGCTTGTCGATATAGTAGCCGGATTCGACCTTGGAGCCTGCTTCGGTGATCTTGGTCTTGATCCGGTAGACATCGTAATTGACGTTGACGCCATCGGCCACGGCCCGTTCGTGATCGTATTCCATCACCAGGTTGCGGTTGAAGAAGCCGAAGGTCTGCTTGGACGGGGTGGCGGTGAGGCCGACAAGAAAGGCATCGAAATACTCCAGCACCTGCCGCCAGAGGTTGTAGATGGAACGATGACATTCATCGGTGATGATGAAATCAAAGGTGGAGATATCAATATTGGGGTTGTATTCCAGGGGCGGGATTTCCTTGAACAGGCTGTCCAGCCCTTGGGGTGATTGATCCTCGGCCTCTTCGGGCAGGTCCTGGCCCCGAAGCATCGAGTAGAGCCGCTGGATCGTCGAAATACAGACCCGGGCCGTGGTATCAATGGTGTTTGAAGTGAGGCGCTGGACGATGAACTCCTCGCTGAACTTGTAATTGTTGTAGGGTGAGACGTATTGCTGGAACTCTTTTAAAGTCTGCTTGCCCAGGTTGCCGCGATCGACTAGAAAGAGGACGCGCTTGGCCTTGGCGAACTTGATGAGCCGGTAGATGATACTGATGGCGGTGAAGGTTTTGCCGCTGCCGGTGGCCATCTGGATGAGTGAGCGGGGGCAGTCCTTGGCCAGGGATTTTTCAAGATTTTTGACCGCCTGGATCTGGGCGGGCCAGAAACCCTCTTCGATAAGCTCGGGCATATGTTGGAGGCGGCCCCGCAGGGTGGTCCACTTATCGAGATATTTAGCGCCGGCCTCACCGGTTTGGCTACTGGCCTTCTCTGCTTCCTCGAAGATGTAATCCGGTTTGTGAAAGGCGAAGACCTGCCGGGATCGGGGTTCTGGATCGAGGTTGTTGGTGAAGCGGGTCTCGTCACCAGTGGATTCGTAACAGAACGGCAGCGGCGTAATCCAGGCCGGCAATCCATCGGGCAGGCCCTTGGCGTATTTCTCGGACTGACTCTCAACCCCGGTCAGGGTGGTGCCGGTTTTTTTGGCTTCGATAACGCCTGCGGCCTTGCCATCGACATAGAGGAGATAGTCGGCAAAACCATGGCCCGATTTCAAAGGGAATTCACGGATGGCAACGCCACGGCCTGCATGGATGTTGGCCTCCTTGACATCAAAGACCTTCCAGCCGGCCTGTTCTAGGAGTTCGTCTATTTTCTCTCTGGCGTGTTGTTCGCAGGTCATTGATGACTTCTATTTGGTTGCCTGTCTTGACAAACGACTCTGTGAAACTCCTGATACTGATTGCGTAGCCCAGGCCATGGGCCAGGCTTGGTGGTGGTGACGGGGGCACGGGCGAAGCCTGACGAAATAAAGCGGACCCGCCCCTATCCGCCAAGAACTAAGGCAGTAAGAAAAACGTCAATAACAGGTGGTTGGATTTCTTTAGCACAGGGCCGGCACCGGGGCAATGGAAAAGGTGCGTGATCGGTGCCAAGCGTGAATACAACAATCCCAAGACAGTCAGGCTAGTGTCCCGTGCGGTTAATTGTTGCAGGAAATTGTTGAGACATCGTGGTTCCTCGCAAGGCGCCAAAACGAAGGCATAGCAGCGCTATGTCGAGTTTTCGGCAACGCGGCGAGGGGCCGCGAGGGCCAACAATTAATAGAAAGAATTAACCAAACGGGACACTAGTTGTCATTGCCTGCGATTTTCCAAGCCCCCAAAAAGGCCCCCAAGAACTCCAGATCTCGGAATATCAAGCTGGATGCTGCCGGACAACAGAAAAAGAAAAAGCCCCGATTTCTCGGGGCTTTCTGGACCGCCTTGGACTTTGGCGGATTATGCGCTGGTGCCGGAGGTCGGAATCGAACCGACATGGAGTTGCCCCCGCGGGATTTTGAGTCCCGTGCGTCTACCAGTTTCACCACTCCGGCGCGATGGTATGGGCTTCTTACCGTAATTGGCGCGACAGTGTCAAGGGGAAAGAAGCGGCCCGCCGGGCGGAGGCGCTGTCACCAGAAAACTGCCGAGCCGGGCCGGTCTGCCCGTCAATCCCGGCCGGTCAGCAACACCCCGTTGGCCGCGCTGCTGCTTTTGTACCGTCGATAATGCTGCATCACCCGCTGCACATAGGTGATCGTCTCCGGAATCAGCGGCACGCCGCCGGCCTGCCGCACCCGTTCCGGGCCGGCATTGTAGGCGGCCAGGGCCAACTCAAGATCGCCGGCAAAAAGCTCCATGAGCTTCTTCAGATAACGGGTGCCGCCCATGATGTTGGCGGCCGGATCGAATGCCGAAACCACGGCCATATCCTTGGCCGTATCCGGCATGAGCTGCATGAGCCCCATGGCCCCTTTTTCCGACAGAGCGGCCGGGTTGAAATTGGATTCCGCCTTGATCACCGCCTTGATCAGCAGGGGATCAACCTGATGGCGCCGGGCCGCGGTCTGGATCAGCGAGTCGTAACTAGCGCTCGAACTGCCCCTCGAACTGCCAAAGCCCGACGGTGCGTCAGTCGAAAACTGCCGCGGCTTGAAGCGCTTATCCACCGGGGCGTTGGTCAAATGCAGGACGCCGTCCGCATCCACAAAGCTATAAATAGCGCCGGCATCGGCCCGGCCGGCAAAGCCGAGCAGGCAGACAACCAACAGACATCTCAAGATAGAACGCATCCGCCTCTTCCTTGGAGTTCTCAGCCTTTTTTCCTCTTCTCCCAGTCGGCCAGGAATTTTTCCATGCCGATATCGGTCAGGGGGTGTTTGCTCAACTGCTCGATGACCTTGTAAGGAATGGTGGCGATGTCGGCGCCAATTAAGGCGGCATCGACCACATGCACGGGATTGCGAATGCTGGCGACAATCACTTCCGTCTCATACCCGTAGTTCCGATAGATGGTCATGATGTTGTTGACCAGATCCATGCCGGTTTCGGAGATGTCATCCAGCCGCCCGACAAATGGGCTCACATAGGTGGCGCCGGCCTTGGCCGCCAGCAGGGCCTGGGTCGCCGAGAAGACCAGGGTGACGTTGGTCTTGATCCCCTCGCCGGCAAAGGTCTTCACCGCCTTCAACCCCTCCGTGGTCATGGGTACCTTGATGACGATGTTGGGGTGCAGGGCCGCCAGCTTCCGGCCCTCGGTCACCATGCCGTCGGCGTCCAGACTGATCACCTCGGCGCTGACCGGACCGTCCACCAGTTCACAGATCTCGCGCAGCAGTTCCTCAAAGGGCTTGTTCTCCCTGGCGATCAGTGAAGGGTTGGTGGTGACGCCGTCGAGGACGCCCAGGGCCGCGGCCTTGGCGATCTCTTCGGTATTGGCTGTGTCGATGAAGAATTTCATTTTTTTGCTTCCTTGTTCGTAAGAAATGTTTGGCAGCACTTCTGGCTGCAGAAATAATACATCTGGTGCTCATGAAAGAGCTGCACCGACTGGCCGCGCGGGATGTAGGTCCGGCAGACCGGGTCCTCCACCAGCACATCCTGGGCCGGGCCGGCCGGACCGCGCTGCTCGTCGGCCGGGCGCGGCGCCCTCTTTTTGCCGCCCGTCAGCAATCGAAAGAGAATATACAACAAAAAAACAAGAATGATAAGTCGAACCGGCATTAATCCATATTCCTCCAACTCACATACCGGCAAGCGCGGCCCGGCAGGCAGGGACACAAGGCCTTATCCGGGCTTGTTATTTGCGGCCGGCCGGTGGCTCGCCGGGCCAGGCGATCTTGCGCACACCCTCTCCGCCGGACAGCGTTGTTAACCGGGCCAGGAGTTGGGCCGCGCTCAACCCCAGGACCGGATGCACGAACTCCGGCGCCAGTTCAACAAGCGGCGCCAGGACAAAAAGCCGGCCGGCAATCTCTGGGTGCGGCAGCACAAGATCAGGACCGGCCTGCACCAGATTGCCATAAAACAGGATATCCAGATCAAGCGGCCGGTCCTGATATTTGCCGCTCTCAGCGGCGGTTCGTTGCCGGCCGGCTGCTGCCTCGATGCCGAGCAGGGCGACAAGCAGCTCTGGCGGCGGCAGAACGGTTTCCAGCAGGCCCACCGCGTTGGTAAACCAATGCGGCGAATCCATGCCCACCGGCGCGGTGTGATACGGGCTCGACAGCCGCAGCAGTTGCACGCCAGACAGCCGGCCCAGCCCGGCCCAGGCGGCGCGCAGATTCTCGCAGCCGTTGCCGAGATTCGAGCCGAGGCCGATGAAGACCGGTGTCATCCGAATTTCAGCGGCCGATGCCGATGGCGGCGATCCGCTCCACCGCCTCCTGGAGCCGCTCCTTGGAAACGGTAAGCGCCATCCGCACATAGCCCTCGCCCGGCGCGCCAAAGCCGTTGCCCGGGGTGGCGACGATGCCGGCCTTTTCCAGAAGTAAAGCGGCAAACGAGGCCGAAGTATGGCCGGTCGGCGCCTCGAACCAGACATAGAAGGTAGCTCTGGGCACTGCCACTTTAATCCCCAGCCGCTTTAAACCGGCCACCAGCACGTCCCGCCGCTCGGTGTAGATTTCGCACATCCGGGAGATACAGCTCTGGTCCCCTTCCAGGGCCTCGATACCCGCCACCTGCACCGCCTCGAAGATGCCGGAGTCGATGTTGCTCTTGATCTGGCCGAGGCCGCCGATGATCTGGGCGTTGCCGACCGCAAAGCCGATGCGCCAGCCGGTCATGTTGTAGGTCTTGGAGAGCGAGTGAAATTCGATGCCCACCTCCTTGGCGCCGGCAATCTCCATAAAACTGGGAGGCACATAGCCATCGAACCCCATCTCCGAATAGGCGTAGTCATGACAAACCATGATCTGATGCCGCTCGGCGAACGCGACCACCTGTTCAAAAAACTCCCGGCTGGCCGTGGCCGCCGTCGGGTTGTTTGGGTAGTTCAGAAACATCATCTTGGCGCGGGCCAAAACCGCGGCCGGGATGGCGTCCAGATCAGGCAGAAAGCCGTTTTCCTTCAGAAGCGGCATCTCGTGCGGGATGCCGCCGGCGAACATGGTGGCAATGGCATAGACCGGGTAGGCCGGACTCGGCACCAGGACCACGTCGCCCGGGTTGACAAAGGCCAAAGGAATATGGGCAATACCCTCCTTGGAACCGATCAGGGAGACGACCTCCCGCAGGGGATCGAGTTCGACGTTGGCCCGTTTCTTATACCAGCGGCTCACCGCCTCCCGGAAATCGTTCATGCCCGTATAGCTGGGATAGCGGTGGTAGCGGGGCTGGCGGGCCGCTTCCGTCAGCTTGGCGATGATATGGTCGGGGGTCGGCAAATCCGGGTCACCGACCCCGAGGTCGATGACATCAACGCCGCGCGCCCGGGCCTCAGCCTTTTTTCTGTCCAGCTCCGCGAACAGATACGGAGGCAGCTGTTTCAGCCGGTCGGCTTTTTCAATCTTGATCATAAAAGTCCCTGTGTTCTCTCCGTTGAAATTGTTGTTCTAGACCGGCCGGCTCAGATATCCTGCAGTCCCAGTACATCAAACATGTTGTACAGCCCGTTAGGCTGCTTTACGACCCAGGCCGCGGCCAGGGCGGCGCCGCGCGCGAAGTTGTCACGGCTGTGGGCCCGATGCGTGATCTCCAGCCGCTCACCGGCCCCGGCATAGTAGACGGTGTGCTCGCCGACGATATCGCCGGCCCGGATGGTCTGGATACCGATTTCCTTGTCGGTCCGCTCGCCGATCATGCCGTGCCGGGCATAGACGCCGACCTCGGCGAGATTGCGGTGCACCGCAGCAGCCACCATCTCGCCGAGCTTCAATGCCGTACCGCTCGGGGCATCTTTTTTCATACGATGATGGGCCTCGACGATTTCGATGTCATAGCCGTCGCCGAGAATGGCGGCGACCTTGGCCGCCACCTTGAAGAGCACGTTGACGCCGACCGCCATGTTCGGCGACTGCACGCAGGGAAAATTCGCAGCCAGTTCCTTGAGCTCGGCCAGGTTGGCAGCGGTAAGGCCGGTGGTGCCGATCACCATGGCCTTGCCGGCTCGTGCTGCCTGGCGGGCAATCTGCATAGTGGCCTCATGAAAGGTGAAATCGATGATCACATCACCCGCGGCGATGATGCCGCCCAAGCCGGCGACAACCGGAATGCCGATGGCACCGTAACCGCCAAGCTCGCCCATATCCTTGCCCAGGACCGGGCTGTCTTCCTTTTCAAACCCACCCACCACCTGCAGATCGGGATGCTGGTGGACCATGTACCCGATGCGGCGGCCCATGCGGCCAGCCGCCCCGGCGATAAGTACCTTGCTCATGGTGTTCTCCTTGATAGATAACGTCGCAAATACAACTGTGCGTTGCAGCCTTTGCTTGTGCTGCCGGACTTTTTGCGGCTCCGTCCCGATTTCTGCGACAATCAGGCGATGAGGCCGTAGTCGGCCAGGGCCTTCTTCAGTTTGGCTACCGTGGCGTCGTTCATGCCGTAGAGCGGCAGCCGGGGCGCGCCGGATTTGATCCGGCGCATGAATTGCAAGGCCGCCTTGGCCGGCACCGGGTTGGTGTCGAAGAACATGGCCTGCATCAGGGGAAAGAGCTTGTAATGCAGAACCCGGGCCTGAACATAGTCGCCGGCCAGAGCTAGATCCATCATGGTTGCCATTTCCTGGGGGGCGACGTTGGAGGTTACCGAGATGACGCCGGTGCCGCCCACCGCCACGGTCGGCAGCGCGGTGAAATCATCGCCGGAAAGCACGGCGAAATCAGGCGGGCAGAGACGGATCACCTCGCTCACCTGATTGAGGTTGCCGGTGGCTTCCTTGATGCCGACGATATTGTTGATCGCCGCGCAGCGGGCCACGGTCTCCGGCAGCATGTTGACGCCGGTGCGGCTCGGCACGTTGTAGACGATGATCGGCAGATCCACTGCGGCGGCCACCGCCTTGAAATGCTGGTAAAGCCCCTCCTGGGAGGGCCGGTTGTAGTAAGGCGTGATCATCAGGGCGCCGTCGGCGCCAGCCGTCTTGGCATGCCGGGTCAGTTCGATGGACTCGCTGGTGCTGTTGGAACCAGTGCCGGCCAGCACCGGCACCCGGCCCTTGACCGTCTTGATGGTCAATTCCACCACCCGGTGGTGTTCCTCATGGTTTAAGGTGGCGGATTCACCGGTAGTGCCGCAGGGGACGATCCCATGCGTGCCGCTTGCTACCTGAAACTCGACAAGGTCCTGCAGACCCTGCTCGTCAACCGCCCCGTCGATAAACGGGGTGACTATGGCCACAAAGGCCCCACGAAACTTGCTCATAACTCTCCTCCTGCGCCGCTTTGTCAAATCGGTTATTCAGTAAACTCAGCCGAGGCGTGGCCGAATGCCAGGTACTTTCGCCACCGCCCGCTTTGCTCTCCCTTCTTTTCTTCCTGCTCACGCACGCCGACATCCAGCAGGCATTCGGCGGCCAGTTGCCCCTCGTAGATGACGTTGGCGCGGCCTTCAAGGAATACCTCGGTGATTTCCGGATGCTGGCCGGTCTTCAACACGAAATGGATGGTAAGCCGCGCGCCGCCCGAGGTGACAACCGTCACCGGCGGGGCCACATGGCCGAGCAGGGCGCCGATAATCGCCGCCGCCGCCGCCCCGGTGCCGCAGGCCATGGTTTCCGCCTCGACCCCCCGCTCGTAGGTCCGCACCGCCAGACTGTCCCGGCTCATGACCTGGACGAAATTCACATTGGTGCCGGCCGGCTGGAACTTTTCGTGAAAGCGCACGGGGCGGCCCCAGTCGACGACTGGCACCGCGCCGGCATCGGCTACGAAATGCACCGCATGCGGCACCCCGGTGTTGATGCTGTGAAATACCCGCTCCTTTCCGGCCAGCAGCAACTTCTGGCCCAGAAGGACACTGTCGGGCTGCGTCATTTTAATCTTTACCGAGCCATCCATGACCTGTGCCTCGATCAGCCCGGCCACGGTTTCAAAACGCATGGCCGCCGGCGCGATCTTCTTCAGATAGGCATAGCGGGCCGCGCAGCGGGCGCCGTTGCCGCACATCTCGGCACGGCTGCCGTCGCCGTTAAAAAACTGCCAGCGGAAATCAGCCGTCTCTGAATCCTCGATCAGGATTAAACCGTCGGCGCCCACGGCAAAGCGCCGGCGGCAGACCGCCCTGACAAAGGATGGCAGGTCAACGCCCCCCAGAAAACCGCGGCGGTGGTCAATGATGATAAAATCATTGCCCGAGCCGCTCATCTTGCTAAATGGGATTGGGAAAGCAGGATTCATTTTACCTCAGAAAATCAGGAATATTCTCGCCCTGAATCAAAGTGTCATAGGTCTCCCTGTCGCGGATCACGAAAAACTCCTCCCCCTGCACCAGAACCTCGGCGACCCGCGGCCGCGAGTTGTAGTTGGAAGACATGGAAAAGCCATAGGCGCCGCTGCTCATCACCGCCAGCATGTCACCGGACTCAAAGACCGGCAAGTCACGACCCTTGGCCAGAAAATCGCCGGATTCACAGATGGGCCCCACCACGTCGGCCGTTTCCCGGCCCCGGGCCGCCACGGCGCCCTGATCGACCGGCAGGATATCATGAAAGGCGTCATAAAGACTTGGTCTGGCCAAGTCGTTCATCGCCGCGTCAACAATGACGAAATTCTTGCTGCGTCCCCGCTTGGTATAAAGCACCCGGCTGACCAGTACCGCCGCGTTGCAGACAATAACCCGGCCCGGCTCCAGGATCAAGGTGCAATCGAGGCCGGCCAGTTCCTGTTTCAGGGCCTCGGCGTACTCCCGGGGATGCGGCGGCGTCTCGTCCTGATAGCGGACACCCAGGCCACCGCCCAGATCCAGATAGCGAATGGCGATCCCCGCCTTGGCCAGTTGCTTCATAAAATCCTTCAGCTTCCGCAGCGACTCAAGAAAGGGTGAGACTTCGGTCAACTGGGAGCCGATATGACAGCTCACCCCCATGATCTTGAGATTGGGCATGGTCCGGGCCTGGCGGTACACCGCCGCCGCCTCGGAAATCGGGACGCCGAATTTGTTCTTGGCCAGACCGGTGGAGATATAGGCGTGGGTTCTGGGGTCGACATCCGGATTCACCCGCAGGGAAACCGGCGCCTTCACTTCGAGCGTGGCGGCCACCTCCTGCAGGAGTTCGAGTTCCTGGACGGATTCGACATTGAACAGCAGGATGCCGGACAGCAGGCCGTAACGCAACTCCTCCCGGGTCTTGCCGACGCCGGAATAGATGATGCGGCGCGGGTCCACACCGGCCTTGAGGCAGCGGAACAACTCCCCGCCGGAAACAATATCGGCGCCGCCGCCCAGGCGGGCAAAAAGCCGCAGCACCGCCAGATTCGAACAGGCCTTGACCGCGAAGCAGGTCAGATGCGGCAGACCGGCAAAGCTGCTGTCAAAGGTCTCGAAATGATGACTCAGCGTGGCACTGCTGTACAGATAAAAAGGGGTGTCCACCGCCTCGGCGATTATTGGCAACGGCACGGATTCACAGTGTAGCACATTGTTCTTATATGTAAAATGATGCATGGCTTCTGTTTCTCAACCTGTAAGGCCGCAAGGGCCGCAAAAAAATAATGAACACCGCCTGACCTCAGCGACTGTTCCCCTCCACCACCGCCTCCCTCGACGGCTGGCTCTCGTTGGCCGGCATGGCCCGGTCAAAAGCGGTTACCGAATAAAAGCGGGACGGCCCGCCGGCAGCCGGCTGTTTATCCAGAAAGGTCACTGCCGGCGCCGCAATCTCGCCGAGCAGAACCGCGGCGGCCGCGGTGGACTGGCTGCGATAAATCCGGTAACCAGCCACATCGGAATCGCCCGGTTGCTCCCAGGAAAGGCTGACGCCATCGGCAACCACCACCGCCATTAGATGCCGGGGCGGCGCCGGCGGCGTCAGGTCACGGGGGGAGCCCGTCTCCACCTGACTGGCGGCACCAGCCAATACCGTCTCGCCAAGCCGGCGGATCGCCCGCACCTTATAGGAGTATTTTTTATTATTCTGCACGGTATCATCGCGGAATCGCGACCCGGCAACCGGGTCTCCCGGCAGGACGGCGAAACGCCCGTCATCCCCGGCCCGATAAACTCGATAGGCAATATCTTCCGGCAGCGGCCGGCCGTCGAGCAGGGCGGTCGGCGGCTGCCAGACAAGGGTGAGAGAGCCGTCGCCGGCAATGACCGTCAGGTCGGTCGGTGCCCGCGGGGGCACCTCCCAGACAAAGGTAACCACGTTGGAGTCCCGGCTGGCCTGCCAGACCCCGGCCCGGGAGCGCACCGTAAAAAAATACCGATGGCCAGGCCGCAGAAGGCTCTCGGAGTAGACGACCGGCCGGCCGGGCCTGGTGGCGTCGGACGGCAGGGAATCAACCGTGATCGTCAGCGGCTCACCGAAGCGGATCGGACAATCCGGGCAATAGTCGGCGGCCGGCGTCACCGCCCGCAGAATTTCAAAACTATCCAGCCCGGCGAGCTTGTCACCGTTCTCCAGCCGCGCCGGATAGGACCAGCTCAGGGTCACCCCTCTCTCGTCCAGGACATAGCCGAGATCCTGAATCGGGGCGGGCAGCACGGTCTGAGGCGGCACCGGCACACTCTTCCGACCGCAGCCGGCAATGGCCAGCACAAAAAGGATGCCGAGGACACCCAGGAAAAAATTTCGGCCGCGATTCATGATCCGCCCCTGTCGACGCCTGCCGCCGGTTGCAGTCCCAGGGCCGCCTCTGCCTGGGCAAGGGCTAGCGCCACGGTCTGCCCCGAGGTGCCGCCCAATGATTGCCGGCTGTCAATCGAGCCGGCCACGGACAGCACCGCAAACACATCCGCCTCGATCAGGGGCGAGAAAACCCGCAGTTCGTCAAGTGCAAGCTCGGTCAGCTCCCGGCCCTGCTCCACGCAGAAGGCAACGATTCTGCCGACCACCGCGTGGGCGGAGCGGAAGGGCAGCTTCTTTACGACCAGATAATCGGCCAGATCGGTGGCGGTCATATAGCCGCCCCGGGTCGCGGCGTCCAGGACTTCCAGCCGGAAGAAGAGGCCGGTCAAAAGTTCGGCGGCCAGGGCCAGGCACTGGCCGACCGTGTCCACCGTGTCGAAGACCGCTTCCTTGTCTTCCTGCAGATCCCGGTTGTAGGTAAGCGGCAGTCCCTTGAGCAGGGTGAGCAGCGCCATCAGGTTGCCGATCACCCGGCCGCTCTTGCCGCGGATCAGTTCCGGGATGTCGGGATTCTTCTTCTGGGGCATGATGCTGCTGCCGGTGCAGAACCGGTCGGCAATCTCGACAAAGCCGAATTCCTGGCTGGCCCAGAGCACCAGTTCCTCGGCCAGCCGGCTCAGGTGGACCTGGATAAGAGCGCAGGCCGCCACGAACTCGACCACGAAATCGCGGTCGCCCACCGCATCCATGCTGTTGGCGGTAATCGCCGGAAAGCCGAGATCGCGGGCCACAGCGGCGCGATCGATGGGTAAACCGGTGCCGGCCAGGGCCGCGCTGCCCAGCGGCATGACGTTAATTCGTTGCAGGCCGTCGGCGAGCCGCGCCCGATCGCGGCCGAACATCTCGTAATAGGCCAGGAGATGGTGGGTGACCAGGACAGGCTGAGCCCGCTGCAGATGGGTATAGCCCGGCATCGCCGCTCCGAGATAGCGCCGGCCCAGCCGAACGAAGGCCTTCTGCAGATCAGTGAGCAGCGCGTCGAGCCGGCCGGTCTCCTCCCGCAGGTAAAGACGCAGGTCAAGGGCCACCTGATCGTTGCGGCTGCGGCCGGTGTGGAGCTTCTCGCCGGCCGGGCCGATCCGCTCGACCAGGGCCTTTTCGATATTCATGTGGATATCTTCGAGCTCCGGCCGAAACACGAAACAACCATCGGCTATCTCCTGCTCGATGGCCGTAAGTCCATTGACGATCAGATCCCGCTCCGCCTCGCTGATCAAACCCTGCCGGGCCAGCATCCGGGCATGGGCGCAGCTGCCGGCGATGTCCTGCCGAAAGAGTCGGCAGTCAAAATGGATCGAGGCGGTAAACGCCTCCACCGAGGCGGCGGTTTTTTCGGAAAAACGCCCGCCCCAGGGCTTGGCTATAGGAGCCGCGCCTAGGGTGTCGCCGGCAGGCCGTAAGTTTTTTCGGGTTTTCATGTCGCCTTCAGCGCCTGAATCCTGAGCCGCAGGGCATTCAGCCGGATAAAACCGCCGGCGTCCGCCTGGTTGTATACCTCATCCGCCTCAAAGGTGGCGAAACTCTCGTGGTACAAAGACTGGTCGGAACGGCGGCCCACCGGCAGACAGTTCCCTTTATAGAGCTTGAGCCGGACAACACCGCTGACCGTCTGCTGGGTCTCGTCCATGGTCTTCTGCAGCAACCGCATCTCGGGCGCGAACCAGAAGCCGTTGTAGATCAGCTCCGAATAACGCGGCACCAGGCTGTCCCGAATCCGCAGAACCTCGCGGTCCATGGTGATCGTCTCCAAGTCGCGGTGGGCGGCCCGCAGAATCGTGCCGCCCGGGGTCTCGTAAACACCGCGTGATTTCATGCCCACGAAGCGATTCTCCACCATGTCTAGCCGACCGATGCCATTCTCGCCGCCCAGGCGGTTCAATTCGGCAAACAGCGCGCCGGGCTCCAAAGCCGCGCCATTGATCGCCACCGGATTGCCCTGCCGGAATTCGATCTCGATGTAAGTGGGCCGATCCGGCGCCTTTTCCGGCGAGCAGGTCAGCTCGAACATGGAGTCGTCCGGCTCCTGCCAGGGGTCCTCCAGGATGCCGCCCTCAAAGCTGATGTGCAGCAGATTCTCGTCCGAGCTGTAGGGTTTCTCCTTGGTGACCGGCACCGGGATGTTGTGCTCCTTGGCATAGGCAATCAGCCTGGTCCGCGAATTAAGGTCCCAGATCCGCCAGGGGGCGATGATGGTCAGCCTGGGGTTGAGGGCCATGTAGGTGAGCTCGAAACGGACCTGGTCATTGCCCTTGCCGGTGGCGCCATGGCTTACCGCGTCGGCGCCTTTTTCCACGGCCACCCGCACCTGCTCCTGGGCGATGAGCGGCCGGGCCAGGGAGGTGCCGAGCAGATAAGACCCCTCATAGATGGCGTTGGCCCGGAACGCCGGAAAAATATACTCCCTGACAAAGGTCTCTTTAAGGTCGGAGATCACCACCTCTTCCGCACCGGTGGCCAGTCCCTTGGCGCGGACCGCCGCCCAGTCTTCCCGCTGGCCGAGATCGGCGGCAAAGGCCACCACCGGACACTGATAGCGCTCCTGCAGCCACTTGAGAATCACCGAGGTGTCAAGCCCCCCGGAATATGCCAGAACAATTTTTTTTACTCCTGCCATGCATCAACTCCGTTTCTTATGAAAGCCAGACAGCAACCAGAGGCAGAAATCAACCGCCCGCCGGTCCTGTCATGCAAGATGTTTTTCCAAAATCGCCTTGTGGATATGCATTTTGTTCTCTGCCTGGTCAAAGGCCACGCACTGGAAACCTTCCAGCACCTCCTCGGAAATCTCCTCGCCACGATGCGCCGGCAGGCAGTGGAGCACGATGGCCTCCGGCTTTGCCAGCCGGAGCAAAGCCGCATTGACCTGATACGACCGAAACACCTGAAGCCGGGCCGCCTGTTCATTCTCCTGGCCCATGCTGGCCCAGACATCGGTGTTGATGACGTCGGCGTCGCGGACCGCGGCCTGAGGATCCTCGGTCAGGACAATGGGCCGGGCCGCCTGTTCCCGGGCCGCGGCCAGGATGGCCGAATCAGGCGCATAGCCGGACGGACAGGCAAGGGTTAAGGCAAAACCCAAGCGGCCGGCAGCCTGAATCCAGGAGTTGGCCATGTTGTTGCCGTCGCCGATCCAGGCCACCTTGAGGTTGTCCAGCTTCCCCTTCTTTTCGATAACGGTCATGATATCGCTCAGCACCTGACAGGGATGATGGAGATCGGTCAGGGCATTAATCACCGGGATCGTCGAAAATCTGGCCAACTCCTCAACCACGGCCTGGCCAAAGGTGCGCACCACCAAACCGTGCACGTAACGCGACATAACGCGCGCCATGTCGCGGAGCGGTTCGCTCCGGGCCAGCTGGCAGTCCTTCTCGGCCATGAAGATCACCTGGCCGCCCAGGCCGTACATGGCCGCCTCAAAGGAAACCCTGGTCCGGGTGGACGGCTTTTCAAATACCAGGGCAATGATCTTGCCGGCCAGCTGGCGATGCTGGACGCCGGCGGCGGCCTCCTGCTTCAGGGCAACAGCGCGGTCGATATAAACCATCAACTCTTCCCGGGTACAACCCCACAGGCTCAACAGGTTTTTTGCCATAACCGTATCTCATAGTGCGGCCACTGGCCGCAGTGAAAAGTAAGGAGTGAGGAGTGAGGAGTAAAAAATTCAAACATCCGCACGAAGTTGTCAAATGAAGAATCAATCAATGCCCGGCAGCCTGACCTGCAAAAACAGCAGGCCCATCGAGCCAAAACGTGCATTTATACAAAAAAAGGCGTTTTTTTCAATTATATTTTTCCGCGCCAGGCCAGCCGACTGCTCAGTCCGACAATCCGCCCAGCATCCGGTCAAGGGCGGTAATGCAGGCATCGATCTCGGCCCGGCTCACCACCAGAGGCGGCACGAAACGCAGCACGGCATTGCCTGCAAAGTTGATCAGCACCCCCTGCTCAAACATGCGGTTCACCATCTCCTGGCCGCGGCTGATCCCGGCCTCGGTCAGAATCAGCGCCTGGAGCAGGCCGCTGCCCCGAGCCCCGGTCGCATAACGCGGATGACGGCCGGCCAGGGCGTTGAGCTGTTCGGCAAAATAGCTCCCCTTGGCAACGACCTCCGCCAGAAAACCGTCAGCCAGCAGGACCCGCAGAGTGGCGACCGCGGCGGCGGCGGCCACCGGATTGCCGCCAAAGGTCGAGGCATGGGAGCCGGGCGTAAAGGCGGCGGCGATCTTTTCAGAGGTGAGCATGGCGCCGATGGGCAGGCCGTTGGCCAGGGCCTTGGCCGTGGTCAGGATATCAGGGACAACGCCCTGCTGTTCATAGGCAAAGAGCGTCCCGGTCCGGCCCATGCCGGTCTGCACCTCATCGAAAATGAGCAGCAGGTCATAGCGGTCGCAGAGTTCGCGGATGCCGACCAGGTATTCGCGGACCAGCGGACGCACCCCGCTTTCACCCTGAAGCGGCTCGCAGAGAATGGCGCAGGTCCGCGGGGTGATCATGGACTCCAGGGCAGCGAGGTCGCCGAACGGCGCATGCGGGAAACCCGCCGGCAACGGCTCAAAACCCTGATGAAACTTCGACTGGCCGGTGGCCGCCACCGTGGCCAGGGTCCGGCCATGGAAGGAACCGGCCAGCGAGATGATCTCATAGCGGCCGGCGGCGCTGTACTTCCTGGCCAGCTTAATGGCGGCCTCGTTGGCCTCGGCGCCGCTGTTGGCAAAGAACACCCGGTCGGCAAAGGAGTTGGCCACCAGAAGTTCGGCCAACTCGGTCTGCGGCACGGTATGAAACAGGTTGGAGACATGGACGAGCCTGCCCGCCTGCTCGCAGATGGCGCGGGTCACGGCCGGATGGCAATGTCCCAGGGCGCAGACCGCGATACCGGCGAGAAAATCAAGATATTCCCGGCCGGCCACGTCCCGGAGAACACAACCGCGCCCCTCGACCATCACCGCTGGAAATCGACTGTAGGTTCCAATAAACACCTGGTTGCTCCTCGCCATCCAGGCCGTGCTCTCCCCGGTCATGGCACAATCTCCGTGCCAACTCCCTGGTCGGTGAAAATTTCAAGCAGGATGGCATGTTCGACCCGGCCGTCGATAATATGGGTTTTGCCGACGCCGCCGGCTAAAGCCGCCTGGCAGCATCTGACTTTGGGGATCATACCGCCGGCAATGGCCCCGGCGGCAATAAGGTCCGTGGCCGTGGAGCTGGAAAGCGACGGGATCAGACCGCCCTCCCGGTCCAGCACGCCGACCACGTCGGTGAGCAGCACGAGCTTGGCGGCCTTGAGGTGGGCGGCCACAGCACCGGCTACCAGATCGGCGTTGATATTGTAGGACTGACCATCCTCGCCGACGCCGACCGGGGCGATCACCGGGATAAAATCCTTGGCATCCAGGGTCTGGAGAATCTCCGGGTTGACCTGCACCACCTCGCCGACCCGGCCCAAATCGATGAGTTCGGGCGGCGCATCGACCGCCAAACTCTTCCGCACCTTCATCTTGCGGGCCCGGATCAGATCGCCGTCCCGGCCGGAGAGACCGACCGCCTTGCCGCCATGTTGGTTGATCAGGCCGACGATCTCCTTGTTGACCTTGCCGACCAGCACCATCTCCACCACGTCCATGGTTTCGCCGTCGGTCACCCGCATACCCTGCACATAACTCGGCTGGATATTCATCCGTTCGAGCACCTTGTTGATCTGGGGGCCGCCGCCATGTACCACCACCGGGTTGAGCCCGATATACTTCATAAGGATGATGTCCAGGGCAAAGCTCTTCTTGAGCGCCTCGTCAACCATGGCGTGGCCACCGTATTTGATCACCACGGTTTTGTTGTAGAATTCCCGGATATAGGGGAGGGATTCGACCAGAATCTTGGCCTTTTCGATGCCTTTCCGCATGGTTTCTCTTTTTCTCAAGCTGTTCCGGTTAGTTGCCATGATGGTTAAAGAAAAACGATATTCTAATGACAACCCCGGCCGATGTAAAGCGATCTTTGCGCGCGGGACGTCCCGGGAGCCATGAACAAGCGTTGTCGGCAGCAACCCCGCTTACCCCAGGAGAACACTTTACAATCGACGCGACAGTAAGTATGCTCCTTACGCCGACGGCCGACCGTTTGTTTCCGCCGCACTTGCGCACCCATGCCTGCTGCCGCGGGCGCAGCAGCAAGAAAATATCTGTTCGTTACGATTGCCTGTATGAGGAAAAAAATGCTGTTATTGCTTCGCAACCCTTTCTGCATGCTCCTGCTGCTCCTCGCCCTGGCCTGGCCGGCCTGCGCCGCGACGCAGGCCAACCCCGGTGCGGCGCCCATTCTGGTCGAGGCGGATCGCATGGTATCCCGCCAGCAGCAGGAAACCGTCCTGTTCACCGGCCATGTTGAGGCGAAACAGGGAGAGCTTGTCATCCATGCCGATGAAATGACAGTCCACTACGAGGCGCAGGATGCCAAACAAATCTCCGGCGACACGGCCCAAAAAATCAAAAAAATAATGGCTCGGGGCAATGTCAAAATCGTCAAACAGGGCCTGGTCTCCACCAGTGACACCATGGAATTCTACGCCTTGGAGCGCAAGGTTATCCTGAGCGGCAGGGCCAAGGCCTGGCAGGAGAAAAACATGGTCACCGGCGACACCATCGTGCTTTATCTGGACGAGGGCAAGAGCGTGGTGGAGAGCGACGGGAAAACCACGGAACGGGTCAAGGCCTTTATCTATCCCGGCGAAGGCGGCAACCCGCTCAGCCCGGTAGAAGGCCAACAGACGGCGGAGTAAATGGCGCTACTGGAAACCAGGGATATTGCCAAACAGTACCGGCAGCGACGGGTGGTGGACGGCGTCAGCCTGCGGGTGGAAAATGGCATGGTGGTCGGCCTGCTCGGGCCCAACGGCGCCGGCAAGACCACCTCATTCTACACCATTGCCGGCTTTGTGCGGCCCGATGCCGGAGTCGTGCTGCTGGACGGCCGCGACATCACGACACTGCCCATCCATAAACGGGCCCGGCAGGGCATTTCCTATCTGGCCCAGGAGGCCTCCGTCTTCAAAAAACTCACCGTTGAAGAAAACGTCAAAATCATTCTGGAGCCGTTAGGTCTGTCGAAGAAAGAGATTGTCGGCCGCATCGAACGGCTCATGCATGATCTCAAGATCGAATATCTGGCCGGCCACAAGGCCCATACCCTGTCGGGCGGCGAACGGCGGCGCCTGGAAATCATGCGGGCCCTGGCCACCGAGCCGCGTTTCATCCTGCTCGACGAACCTTTTGCCGGCATCGATCCGCTGGCGGTGGCGGATCTGCAGAAAATCATCCATGCGCTGCGCCAGAGGGGACTGGGGGTGCTCATTTCCGATCACAATGTCCGCGAGACCCTGGCGGTCTGCGATTCGGCCTATATCATCAACAGCGGCCGCATTCTGATCCACGGCTCAGCCGCGGAAATCGTCCAAAACGAAATGGCCAAGAAAATGTATTTGGGCGAAAACTTCAGCATGTGATATATAACAAAACAATCACTACCCTGCACAGGGCAACGGACTCGAGGCAATAGGACAGATGGTACTGGCACTCCGGCAACAGCTCAAACTGACGCAACAGCTGCTCATGACCCCGCAGCTGCAGCAGGCGATCAAGTTGCTCCAGCTTTCCAGGCTGGAACTCGCCCAGACCCTGCGGCAGGAGATCGAACAGAACCCCCTGCTCGATGAACTGACCACCGACCCGGATACGCTCACCAGCCCGGACAGCCTGCCGCCGAACGAGGAAGAATTCAAGGAGTCGGAAAGGCCGAGCGAGATTTCCATGGAAACGCCGGTGCCCATGCAGGAAATCAACTGGGACGACTACGCAAACCAGTATGACCCCGGCTTCTCCTTTTCACGGGAGACGCCGGATCCGAACCGGGCCACCCGCCTCGATTTTGTCGCAAAAAAGCCCAACCTTCAGTCCCATCTCCAGTGGCAACTCGCCCATGCCAACCTCACCGAGGAAGAAAAAAAGGCGGGTTTCTTCGTGATCGGCAATCTGAACCGGCACGGATTTCTCGAAGCCACGACAGAGGATATTATCAAGGAAATCGGGTGCAGCGCGGAAACGGCGCAGATAGCGATTGGCGTAATTCAGGACATGGATCCGGCCGGGGTTGCGGCACGCGACGTCCGGGAATCTTTACTCCTGCAGCTGAAAAAGCTGGAGCTTGCCGACCAGTTACCTGAAATCATCATCCGGGATCACCTGAACCATCTGGAAAACAGAAACTACGCCGCCATTTCCAAGGCCACCGGCCGCTCGGCCAAGAGCGTTCAGGCGGCGATCGACATCATCACCAGGCTGGATCCCTTCCCGGGCCGGCTCTATTCCGACGATGAAACCCATTACATTGTTCCTGACGTCTATGTTCATAAGGTGGGGGACGACTATCTCATCGTGCTCAACGACGAGGGGCTGCCGCGGCTGCAGATCTCGCCGCTGTATCAGGAAATCCTGAACAGTGACGAGGGAATGACTCCGGAGGCCAAGAGCTATATCAAGGATAAACTCAAGGATGCCGCCTGGCTGATTAAAAGCGTCCAGCAACGCCAGCGGACGATCTACAAAGTGGTTGAAAGCCTCCTGAAATTCCAGCAGGAATTTTTTGAAAAAGGCGTTGCCCATCTCAGACCGCTGGTGCTGCGCGACGTGGCCGAGGACATCGGCATGCACGAATCAACGGTCAGCCGGGTGACCACCAACAAGTACGTCCATACTCCTCAGGGCATTTACGAGCTGAAGTACTTCTTCAGCACCGCCATCGCCTCCACCAAGGGCGGCGACTCCGTGGCCTCCGAAAGCATCCGGGACCGCATCCGCAACATGATCAAAAACGAAAACCCGGTGAAACCACTGACCGACAACACCATTGCCAAGCAATTCGCCGAAGAGAACATTAAAGTCGCCCGGCGCACCGTGGCCAAGTACCGGGAACAGCTCGGCATCCTGCCAGTCAAGCTGCGCAGAAAGCCGAGGGTCTGAGCGCCCCGTCGCCGGCTTGGCCAATCACCGCGGCCGTTGCACAAGGGCGCAGACAGTCTCTGGTTTTTCCCGTCACACCATCCTCGAGGGTTCTTCCGAGTTGCCGACTCCGCAACAGGATGGTGGCCAAGCGAAGTTGACGCGGAGGGTTCGGAAGATGAAAGTCTTATATGTCGACGACGAAGACTCCAGCATCGAACTCTTCAAGGATGTCTTCTCCGATGAGTTTGACGTCATTACGGCACGTTCCGGGCGCGAGGCCCTGCAATATTTCGCGCGCGGGCGCGGGGAAGAAATCGCCGTCGTGGTCACCGACCAGTACATGCCGGAAATGACCGGCATCGAACTCCTCGAAGAAATCCTCATTACCCACCCTGATCCCGTTCGCATCATACTCTCCGCCTATTCGGACGAAAAAATCATCCTGGACGCTATCAACCGGGGAAAGATATATCAGTACATTGTCAAGCCCTGGCAGATCAATACGGTCCGTTTCATCCTCAAACAGGCCCTGGGACATTTCCAGCTCATCCAGAATAACAATACGCTGCTGCACGAGCTTGCCCAGAAGAACCGTAGTCTCGTGGCAGTCAACGCCGAGCTGCGCGAGGCGATCAGCCGGCTGTACGACAGCGAGGAAAGGGCGCGGGCTCTCCTCGATGCGCCGCAGGACGCATCCCTGCTGCTGGACACGCAGGGCACCATTCTCGCCTGCAACAAAACAGCGGAACAGCTGTTCGCCAAGAACGAGAAACTGGCCGGCAACAATCTCTTCACCCTGCTGCCGCCGAACCTGACCGCGGCGTGGCGGCAACAAGTCAGCCAGTGCATTCAGTCCAGGCAACCTGTTTTTTTTCATGATGAGCGAACCGATTCATACTTTGAAAACTCCATCTTCCCGATCATGAATTTCCGAAAGGAAGTGATCCAACTGGCCATCTATGGGAAAGACATCAGCGTCCGGCACCAGTTCGAAACCGCGCTGAAGGAAAGCGAGGAACAATTCCGGCAGATCGCGGAAAACATCAAAGACGTCTTGTGGATTCGCGACATCCGGCAGGATAAGATGGTCTACATCAGCCCCAGCTATGAAACAATCTGGCAGAAGCCCCGTGCCAGCCTCTATGCCGACCCAAAATCCTGGCTGGCGGCAGTCCACCCCGACGATCGGGCCAAGATGACCGCCCTCCAGGAAAAAAACCCGAAACAAGGCTGGGAAACCGATTACCGAATTATTCTTCCCGACAGCTCAATCCGCTGGCTCCGGACCCGGGCCTTCCCAATCCATGAACAGAACGGCGAAGTTTACCGCCTCACCGGCATTGTCGAAGACATCACCGAGCATAAGATAACCAGTGAAAAACTGCAGGAGACGGAAAAACGCTATCAGGCGGTGTACGACACCAGTGTCTACGGAATCTGCATCAACGAGCAGTATGTTCGAGAAGACGGCAACATGGCCCGCCGGATTGTCAACTGCAACGAAACCTATGCCAGACTCGCCGGTCGCAGCCGGGAAGAACTGATCGCCCAGCCGGACATCCGCGAACTCTATCAGCCCGGCCATGATGCCTACGGCGACCAGCAGGAGCAGGAGGATGGCGCCTACCCTGCCTGTTCGGGGTCATACTCCTGGCACCGCCCTGATGGCCGGGAAAACCATATGGAATGCCAGGGGATCACCACGACCATCGGCGACCGGACGATCAACTACTGCATCCACCGGGATGTCACCAGGCTGAAAAAATTTGAAGAGCAGGTGACGCATCTCTCCAAGCGGGTCAATCAGGTGGCGGAGGAAGAGCGGAAGAGAATCGCCCGCGATCTGCATGACGAATTCGGCCAGTCCCTGTTAACCCTCCGCTACAGCATCGAAGCCATCCGTGACGCCCTCCCCGATGAGGCCGGCGATCTGCGGGTAAAAGTGAACAAGGTAAATGGCCTGATCGAACGCCTGGGAGAAACGGTTCAGAACATTTCTTCAAAACTGCGGCCCGACATGCTGGATCATCTCGGCCTGTTGCCGACGATCGAATGGTCCCTCAACGAATTTATGGTCCACCATCCTGCCATCGAGACCAGCCTGAAAATAAACGGCGTCTGGAAACCCATTACCCCGGACATCGAGATCGTGCTCTTCAGGGTTTTCCAGGAGGCTTTAAACAATATCGCCAAACATGCAAACCCAAAAAGTGTCAAAGTACTCTTAACCTTCAGCCATCCGAACGTCATTCTGACTGTAAGCGATGACGGGGCCGGCTTCAGGACGACAAAGACCTTCGATCCTCCGACCGCCGATGACCAGGGAATCGGTCTGTATGGCATGCAGGAAAGAACTGCCTCGGTCGGCGGCACGCTCACCATCCGTTCACGACCGGGCAGGGGCACTTTGCTCAGGGCGGAACTGCCCGTGTCATAACCCAGCGGAGCTGGACTCTTTTCAGTACCCCCTTGAGGGGTGTAAGTCCCTTAACACCATGAATACCTGAATGTCCTGTGTGCGTTAGCCTAACGTTTTTTAACAATAAACTGTTAACAATCAGCGTATAAGGGACTAAGAAAAAAATGGAGAAAATCAGGATAGTCATTGCTGACGATCATGCGGTGGTCCGGGAGGGACTAAAGGAACTTCTTAACAACCAGTCGGATCTGGAGGTGATCGGTGAGGCGGAAGATGGCCAACGGGCTCTGGAGATCGCCAAGAGACTGAAACCGGACGTGCTCCTCCTGGACATCGCCATGCCGGTGCTCAACGGCCTGGAGGTGGTCCGACTCCTGAAGGAGGCGGAGCCGCGCGTCCAGATCGTCATCCTGTCCATGTTTCTCAAGGAGGCCTATGTGTATCAGGCCCTTTCCGCCGGTGTGCTCGGCTACATGCTGAAAACCGCCTCCGGCGCGGAAGTAATCAAGGCGGTCCGGGCCGCGGCCTGCAACAAATTTTATCTCAGCCCGGAAATCAACCATGAGGTCATCAGGAAATATCTTGAGAAAGGCAGCGCCGCCCCGTCCGACAATGCCAGGTACAACCTGCTCAGCGACCGGGAACAGCAGATCTTCCGCCTGGTTGTGGAGGGAAACTCCACGCGGCGGATTGCCGAGATGCTGTATCTGAGCCCGAAGACAGTAGAAAAACACCGCGCAAACATCAGCAAAAAACTCGGCATGAACGATCCCTTGGCCATGATGCGATACGCCATAAAAATCGGGGTGATCGACCCTGAGTTGTGGACGGCCGACTGATCGGCCGGTCACAGCGAGGCAATCCATTGACGAACTCGTAAAAGCCCGGCTGCTCCCCTTACTCCGGTAACCGTTTTCTCCTCAGCGAATCCTTAGTATTACCCCCTGACAATCAGGGGTACTCCCCATGGCTTTTTTCGCCAACCGTGCTAATTGTTCTATTATCAGAATCGTGCCGTTATGGTCCATGGACAAAAACAACAAGGCATCAGAGGGAGGCCTGTAATGCTGATGAAAGAGATCAAGAAAAAGGCAAGGGAACTTGGCCTGCAGCCCGGCAGGAGCAACAAGACCGAGATGATCCGGGCCATTCAGACACAGGAAGGCAATTCGCCCTGTTTTCAGACAGCGCAAAACTTCTGTGACCAGCAGCAGTGTTGCTGGCAGAATGACTGCCTGGCGCGACCGGCGACGACCCAGTGAAAAACAGAGTCACCGAAACAGGCGGGGAATACCTCCGGCCCAAAGCGAATTCGAAAAGGGCACCCATGGCGAAAGCGGAAATCCTGCTCATTGAAGATGATCTCGCAACCCGCCATGCAATCGGGCTGGCGCTCAAGGCCATGGGCCACCAGGTCACGGTAGCGGTCGATTGTGAAGAGGCCCGTGCCTCACTGCGCAAATTCATTTTTGATCTGTTGATTATTGACCCGCGGGTGACCCGGCAGGAGTGCCATGCGATTGCCCATGAGGCAAAGGCACTGAACGCCGGGACCAGGATAATAATCTTTACCGACAAACTCACGCACGCTGCGGCCGGCGACCGGCAGCCCATTGTGGATGTGTACCTGCCAAAACCGTATTCCTTTCATGATCTTGAAAAAAGCCTGAACAGGTGCCTGGCCGGCCGGACAAACTGATTATCGGCCGGCGGTTTACACCCGAGAGGCGTAACGCACCCATAAGGTGCTTCGCCAGTCGGCTGTTCAAAAATGTTTTGCAGCCATTCGTAAGGAGTTTTCAAACATGTAAGAAAACACATCAAGAACCCTTCTTCAGGGCCGCAGCCCTGGATGCACCCGGACAAGGAGTGGCGCCATGCTACGACACACAATTCTTCTGGTTGATACCGACCCTCTGCGCGACCAAGTTCACATGCCGGCCCTGAAAGCCCTGGGATTCCTGGTCTGCACGGCGTCCGACAGCGCCACGGCCCTCGCAATGTTGGCCGGCGGCAGAATCGATCTGGTTGTCTGCGATGCGTACCTGTTAAGGCCCGATACCATCTCCGTCTTTGCCAAGGCCAGAAAATTACACCCGCGAATCAAATTCGTTGTTACCTTCGTCGATGCCGATGCGAGCGACGTTATTGAGATGTTCCGGGCCGGCGTTGACGATTGCCTGCTGAAACCCTTCACCCCGAAAGAATTAACCCGCTGTGTCAACAAACTGTTCCCTGATAAACGGCCAGCCGCTCCTGACAAGCCCCAGGCCAGCAACCCTGAGACGCGGGGACCCCACGCCGATCTGTTCATGACTGCCTTCCACGACATCAGAACCGCGACGGTCTGCATGACGATGATGCTCAATCGACTGATTGAGGGCCGCTACGGGGATATGGACGAGGATGTGGCCATGGCTCATTATGCCCTGCTCGCATACTGCAACAAGCTGACCGGCATGAGCGAAGAGTTCTACGCAAAATTCCGGCTGAATGACGGAGAAATCGTGTTCCGCCAGGAATCCCTTGACCTGCTATCGGATATCATCGCCCCGGTCCTGAGCGAGCTCCACATGGACATCAAGAAGAAGGGGGTGGAGATCGACAACTTCATCTCGGCCGACCTGGCATCATCGATCACCAAAATCACCGGCGACCGGGTCTGGCTGAAGGCGGCGTTCAGGAATCTGTTCAAGAATGCAATCGGGCATGGCACCAAGGGTTGCACGATAGGGTACGATCTTGTCAGACTGGGCGACCATTACCGAGTCAGTGTATTCAACAGCGGTCTGACATTTTTTCATGACAGACCAGAAACGCTGTTCAACAAATCCAAGCTGCCGACGCCAAATCCCCAGGGAGACACCGGCATGGGACTCGGCCTTTACCTCACAAAAAGGATCATCCATCTGCACGGAGGACGCATCTGGTACAAGTATAAAAACAACGCGTCCCATTTTGTCTTTACCCTCCCGGACAGATGCAATGCGCAGAAAACCGGGTATCTGCCGCGTGTCGAAATAACCTCCGGATTTCCAAGAGAGCACAGACCGGCATTCGGCTGTCAACAGGCGCAGATGGTTCACTAATTCGAGGATGTTGCTTGCAGCCAATGCGCCTTTGATTTTGTCATGCGGGGGGAGTCGAATTGAACGGTAAACAGGAGGACACGAAATGAACGGTACACAGATGACCATGCGCGGCTGCCAGTACTCCCCTTTCTTGTTCTACCATCATGGCCACACTTGGGCGCTGGTGGAGGAAAATGCCTATATCAGGATCGGCATCGATGATCTGGGCCAGAAGCTGCTCGGCAGGATTGAGGAAATATCCCTGCCGGGGAAGGGTGACCAGCTAGACGGAGGCCACGGGATAAGGGTGAAGAGCAGGAGAAAGACCATCTCGCTGATCGCCCCAGTTGAAGGCAATGTCATCAAAATCAACAGCAACCTATCTATGGAACCGTTATTAGTCAATATTTCTCCATATGGCAGCGGTTGGCTTGCTCTCCTGAAACCCATCAACCTGAAAAAAACCATACGGCAACTCCTTTATGGAACCGACGCCCTCAACTGGTTCGATGATGAAACGATCCGGCTCAATAATATGTTCCTTAAATCAGTTGAGACGGTCCTGCCAGAGGTGGGGGTCACCCTCCAGGATGGCGGCGAATTAAATTTCGAGCTGCTGGACCGGATGCCGACCGGACAGCGACAAGGAATAATAGCGTATTTCTTATCTTAATAACCCCAGGTAATGAGGGGTGACAGATGAGGTGAACTCGCTTCTATCCGCATGCAAGTTGACTGTTTAGAATTTCCAGTCCGGTTATTAATGCGCGAATGGCATTACTCTTGCTTGTTACCTTGCAAAATCGTTTTTCTTTGCGATCCTCTGGGTACGGCAACCAATCAACAACAAAAAGGGGGAGGAAATAAAAAGTGGAAGAGTGCGACCCCGAGATACCGGAACCCGCGCCGACCGTATTGGGGCTTGGCAGTAGAGAAATAATTTGACAAAGGGTTGGCGTTCTGCTCAAGAAGCCCTTTGCGTCCTATTGTTATGGTCGGCCGCGAAACCCCAGCCCCAGTTGCTTGGGACGTCAAAGAGACGCCTCCACGCCCAATAACCATCGCCACGGCCGCCACACAAAGCTGAAGTTGCCTCTCATCCAGCAGTGGAGCCAGCAGTTTGAATAGTTTGGCGATCAGTTTATTCTCCATGCCAGCAATATATCATGGCAAGGAGAATTGCAAAGGCTATTCTGTGACAGCTCCTAAGAGTTTGTCCGACAAAAACAGGAGGCAAGGTCATGCATGAAATCCGCAAGATTCTGGCCCCGGTCGATTTCTCAAAACATTCCGGGTATTCCCATAACGAGTTATCAGGAAAAAAACCACGGGAAAACGGCTGCTTCAAAGATATTGAGGCGTCAAAAGCCGAATTTGAAAAACTGCAGAACAAAGGGTATGTCCGCTACGATGATTTGCCGCTGGAGACAAAAAACGGCCGGGTAATCGCCGTGGAAGTTATCAGTACGGTCTTTCTGGTCAATGATCACAAGGTGATTCAGTGTAACATCCGCGATATCACCAGACGGAAACTTATGGCGGCGACTTCGCAGCAAGCGCCGCCCAACGGCATGGAACGACGCGCATTGGAGCGCCGGGCCTCCCCAAGGATGGTCAGTGAACAACTGGAGAAAAAGATTGAAGAACATCGGCAGACAGAGTCAGCCCTTCTCAAGGCCCTGGAGGAAATCAAAACCCTGAAAGACCGTCTGCTGATCGGGAGTATATACTTTCACCAGGAGATCAAAAAGAAACATAAGTTCGACAACATCATCGGGCAAAGCGATGGTATCAAGTATGTTCTCTATCGAGCCGAGCAGGTTGCGCCGACCAATGCGACGGTCCTTCTCCTCGGCGAGACCGGCACGGGCAAGGAACTGATTGCCGCCGCCATCCACAACTTGAGTCCCCGCAAGGAACGACCGCTGATTACCGTCAACTGCGCCGCCCTCCCCCCCAATTTGCTGGAGAGCGAATTATTCGGCCGCGAAAAAGGGGCTTTTACCGGGGCCGAGACCCGCCAGATAGGCCGGTTCGAGATTGCTGACGGCTCAACCCTGTGCCTGGACGAAATAGGAGAACTGCCGCTTGAAATGCAGGCCAAGCTGCTCCGGGTGATCCAGCATGGCACGTTTGAGCGGTTGGGTTCGTCAAAGACCATCAATGTCGATGTCCGCATTGTGGCAACGACCAACCGGAACCTCGAAGAGGAAATCCTGCACGGCAGATTCCGGAAGGATCTTTACTATCGGTTGAACGTCTTTCCCATCACGGTCCCGCCATTGCGGCAGCGGACAGAAGACATCCCGCTCATGGTCCAGGCCTTTGTGGAACGATATAGCCGGAAAATGGGAAAACAGATTACGTCCATCCCAAAGGAGACGATGCAGGCATTGCAGATGTATCCGTGGCCCGGGAACGTCAGGGAACTGGAAAGCATCATCGAACGGGCCGTGATTCTCTGCCCCGGCCCGGGATTGCAACTCGCGGAAAACCTCTGTATCCCATCGCCCTCCTTTTCTTCCGACGGAGGAACCTTGAAAGAGATGGAGCGGAATCTCATCATGAAGGCACTCTCGGAAACCGAGTGGCGCATTGAGGGCAAGGATGGAGCTGCCAGAATCCTGGGTCTGCATCCCAGCACCCTGCGGGCAAGAATGAAGAAACTCGGGATAGAGCGCCCGGCGAGCAGCTCTTCGGATTAATCCCCGGTTGCCCTTTCTTCTGCCCTCAATATTGTGAGGGTCCACCGTATGTTGAGGTTAAACCGCTTCCCTCATCCCCCTTTCCTGATTTCTCCGCTTTCTCTCATTGCAGTGCTTTTAAAGGCTTCATCAAAATTCCGGCCCGTTTTTATATTCGTTGGCATGCCTTTTGCCTAACCCCGATAAACGGGATAAGTACCTTCACGAAATAATTTTCTGCCAAAAACGCGCAGAATATTATTTCTAAGGTACTAAATTGATCAGGGATGCGGGCAGGAGTGCGTTCCGGGAACAGCATGCCGTATAGCCACATGGATTCGTTCATCGAACCCGTTCCGGCCAGCATGCTCTTTTGTCGAAAGCCATATGTATTCTTATGAAATAAAAGTGTAGGCTGGAAATTATGGACAAACGGCAGCTTGATGACTTACGCAAGAAAGCGGAAGAGAGGATTGACTCCGAGATATCCTCATCGAGAAAGGATTCCGACACGGAACTCCGGCGGGTGGTTCATGAACTCCGTACCCACCAGATCGAACTGGAAGTGCAGAACGAGGAACTTCGCCAAGTTCAGCAAGAACTCGTGGACACCCGCGACCGGTATGTCGATCTCTATGATTTTGCGCCGGTCGGCTATCTCACGGTAAGTGATACGAATCTGATCGTGGAAGTCAATCTGACCCTGGCCGACCTGCTGGGCGCGGCAAGGAATACGCTCTTCGACCAACCCTTCTCAAACTTCATAGTCCCTGAGGATCAGGACATCTGCTACAAACACTTCAGAGAACTTATTGATCTGAAGAGCCGGAAGGTGTGCGAACTGCGGATTCGGAGAAAGGATGGCAATTGGTTCTGGGCCAGGCTGGAATGTGTTCCCATGGCACAAAATGATACCAACGGTATCCGCGTACGTATAGCCCTGCAGGACATCACGGAAACAAAGCGGCTGGAAGCTGAAATCCTCAATGTTGAAAAGCTTGAAGCAACGGCTCAGTTGGCCGGCGGCATTGCCCATGACTTCAACAACCTTCTCGCGGTGATCATGGGGAATATTGAGCTGGCCGAGAAAGATATGTCGTCCGGCCTGTCTGTTTCCGAAAGACTGCGGATTGCGAAAGATGCGTGTCTCAGTGCCGCGGACCTGGCAAAAAAGTTTCTGACCTTCTCATCAGGCGGCGGACCAGTAAAAAAAATCTCCTCCCTGGAGGCATTACTTGCCGACGCGGCGAGTCTCTCTCTTGCCGGCTCCAATGTGAAGCCGGAATATTCTCTGCCGGCCGGTTTGTGGCCTGTCGAGGTTGATGCCGGGCAGATGATCCTGGCTGTCGGCAATGTGCTCACCAACGCCAAGGAGGCCATGCCGCAAGGAGGCGTGGTGCGGATTGGCGCTGAAAATGTCGAGCCGGTTTCTGGAAAAATCCGGAAAATTCCGGCCGGCCGGGATGCGAGGTATATTAGGGTTTCAATCACCGACCAAGGGGGAAGCATACCGGAAGATATTCTTACCCGGGTATTTGATCCATATTTTTCAACAAAACAGCCGGGGCCGAAAAAAGGCCTGGGCCTGGGCCTGACGATTGCCCATTCCATAATCAAGAAACATGGCGGGTCCATTGATGTCGCCTCCCGGCCGGACAGCGGCACGACGCTTACAATCTGTCTGCCGGCAAGTGATAAGCCGGTGGTTACGCATGACGAGAAGCCTCGGCTGTCCCTTCTTGCCAATACAAAAATCCTGGTCATGGACGATGAGCGGATGCTCAGAGAACTGGCCGGCCGTATGCTCGAAGGAGCGGGCTATGAAGTCGAGACGGCAGGCGACGGAGAAGAAGCCATACAAAAATTTAAGCAGGCCCAACAAGCAGGTTTGCCGTTTGGAGCTGTTATTCTTGATCTAACCATCAAGGGAGGTCTGGGGGGTGCGGAAACCATCAAGCGTCTGAAGAAACTCGACCCGGGGGTGAGAGCCATTGTGGCCAGCGGCTATGCAAATGATCCGGTTATGTTGCAGTACCGTGAGCATGGTTTTCTTGATGCACTCCAGAAGCCGTATCGAGAGAAAGATTTTAAAAAGTCCCTTGGGAAAATAGTTGCCGGAGTTGAACCATGACCACCAGAAAAGAGAAAAAAATCAAGACCGATACCTCCGGGACGGCTGCCGGGACAAGGAAGGCGGCGCCCCGGAAAGATACAGCCGGAGCCAAGGCCCTGCCGCCCGATGCCGAAGGCACCTCCCGGCCCCGGACGACACTGCCGATTATCGGCATAGGCGCCTCGGCCGGCGGCCTGGAGGCCTTTGAGGCATTTTTTACCGCCATGCCGGCTGACGCGGGCCTTGCCTTTATTCTGGTCCCTCATCTCGATCCAACCCATATCAGTATCATGCCCGAACTGATCCAGAAGCGCACCAGGATGCAGGTCCTGCAGATCAAGGACGGCATGCGGCTGGAACCGAACACGGTGTATGTCGTCCCGCCCAATCAGGATCTCGCCCTCCTGAACAGCACCTTGCAGCTCATGGAGTTGCGCCGGCCCCGCGGCGCCAATCTGCCGATTGACCGCTTTCTCCGGTCCCTGGCCCGGGACCAGGGACCAAATGCGGTGGCTATCATTCTCTCCGGCACCGGCAGCGACGGCACCCTGGGGGTCAAAGCTATCAAGGGCGAGGCCGGCATGGTGATGGTACAGGACGAGCAATCCGCCAAGTATGACGGCATGCCGAGAAACGCCATTGCCACGGGAGTTGCCGATTATATCCTGCCGCCCGCCGAAATGCCGGGACAACTGATCAAATACCTCCGACACGTGGTCCAGCCAACCACGGCAACGGTGCTGGCCGATGACGGGAGAATGCCCGACAATCTGCAGAAAATCTGTATCCTCCTGCGTACCCGTACCGGGCACGATTTTTCCCTCTACAAAAAAAACACGATCCTGCGGCGCATCGAAAGGAGAATGCACGTCCATCAGATCGATACGGTAGAGGATTATGTCCTCTATCTCCAGAAAAGCGAGGTTGAACTCGACATCCTCTTCCAGGAACTGCTGATCGGGGTGACCAATTTTTTCCGCGACGCCAAGGCTTTTGAGGTACTCCGAGAAAAAATCATGCCCGAACTGCTGGCAGGTAAGGCGGACGGCTATACCATGCGCGTCTGGGTTGCCGGCTGCAGCAGCGGCGAGGAGGCCTATTCCATTGCCATCCTCCTCCAGGAGGTCATGGAGGATCTGAATCGCAACATCAACGTTCAGATATTCAGCACCGATATTGACGAGAATGCCGTCAATGCGGCTCGAACCGGAATCTTTCCGGCCAGCATCGCCGGGGATGTAAGCGCGGCACGCCTGAAACGCTGGTTCTCCAAGGAGGATAATCAGTACCGGGTTAACAAATCGATCCGCGAAATGCTGGTTTTTGCCGTACAGAGTGTTATCAGGGACCCGCCGTTTACCAAGCTCGACCTGCTCAGCTGCCGTAATCTCATGATTTACCTCGGCCCGGAATTGCAGAAGAGGCTCATACCTGTTTTCCACTATAGTCTGAAGCCGGATGGCATTCTTTTTCTCGGCTCCTCGGAGTCCATCGGCCAGGGCCATGAACTCTTTGTCAGGCTGGACAAGAAATGGAAAATTTACCGGCGTAACATCGGGCCGACTGCCGCCCAGCCTGGGGTAAAATTTCCCCCGGCTCCCGCAATGGCGGCGCACGCGCGACCGGTTCAGCCCGAATCGATCAGAAGGGCGGAAGAGCTGAGCGCCTTCCAGTTGGTTGAATCGATTCTCAGACAGGTCGACGCCCCTCCCTGTGTTGTTATCGACGAGACGAACAACATCATCTATCTGCATGGCCGCACCGGCAGGTACCTGGAACCGGCCAGCGGAAAAGTCAGCGTCAATATCCTGGAGATGGCGCGGCCGGGACTCAAGATGGACCTGGCAGCCGCAATCCGCGAAGTCGTGACCAACCAGCAGGAATGTGTTCGTAAAAGGGTAGCCATCGAGCACAACGACAGCCATATCTCCATTGATTTGACCGTGAAACCGATTCTGGAGCCCAGAGCCTTGCGCGGCCTGATGATGGTCATTTTTAAGGAAAACGAGCCGCCCGCCAGCAGGAACAAGGCCACAAAAAAGACAATGGCGCGGCCAAAGAACACCGACGTCGAGAGGCTCGAACAGGAGTTGCGGCGCTCCAGGGAAAGTCTGCAACTCACCATCGAAGAGCTGGAAACCTCCAACGAAGAGTTGCAATCCGCCAACGAGGAGTTGCAGAGCACCAATGAAGAGTTGGAAACCTCCAAGGAGGAACTGCAATCCCTGAACGAGGAAGCCGCCACGGTCAATGCTGAGTTGCAGAGCCGCATCGACGAGTGGTCCACGACCAATGATGACATGAAAAATCTGCTGGACAGTACCCAGATCGCCACTATTTTCCTCAATCTCGAACTATGCGTCAGAAGGTTCACGCCAAAAGCCGTGGAGATCATCCCCTTGTCAGCCACCGATTCGGGCCGCCCCATCAAACATTTTGCGACCGCCTTGATTGACACGGACCTGACGGAGGATGCGTTCGACGTGCTGCAGAACCTTGGAACAAAGGAAAAGGAGGTGCGGAGTAAGGACGGCGCCTTCTACCGAATGCGGATTCGGCCCTATCGCACGGTGAACAATGTGATCGACGGGGTGGTGATCACCTTTGACGATATTACCGCGCTCAAGAAAACCGAGGCGGCAATCAATACATTGAATGCGGCCCTTGAACATCGAGCACGAAAACGGCGCCCGGCGCCCAGGAATGCCGCCCGCCGGAAAGCAGAATAATTTTTCAAAACACCCATCCCTCAATATCATGAGGGTCCACCACATATTGAGGCCTGATAGCTCCTGTCAGCCTTCCTTTCTACTCTCACCGCTTCACTCCATACTTTATTAACAGTCTATTATCCAACAAGTTTTTGTCTTTTTTTGGTTTTCGGCACACCACTTGCTTCGCTTTCTTCCTATGATCCTGGTCATTATGCATATGAAGGTTCCGTCCATGAAAAGGAAGGAACTGTCCCAGACGATTACCTCGCTGCTCGGCCCCATCAGGACGGAAACGGGCTGCGGGCGTTGTGATTTCTTTCAGGGCACAGGGGATGACAATATCCTCTGCCTGCTTGAAGAATGGGAGACCCGAAAGGACTTTGAAATCCATTGCAAGTCCGATGGGTTCAAGGTGCTGCGGGGGGCGATGAGCCTTCTTGAGGAACCAGGTGCAATAATTTTTTACGAGAAATCAAAAACCGACTCCGAAGGCGAAATCAACAAAGACGAATTCGACCGGCTGAAAAAGGATCTGAAATCATAATTCTGGTAGCGGTGGATGAATGGAAGCAGGCTTGAAAAATAGTACCTGCCCTGCAAATCCAGGCATGATTGTCGCGGTTCGGGGCAGCGTGGTGGACGTGCGTTTTGAAAATTGTCTGCCGCCCATCTACTCGCTGCTGCGCGCCGGCTCGGAGGGCCGGATCGCCATCGAGGTGCTGTCGCAGCTCGACAGGCACCGGGTGCGCGGCATTGCCCTGACGCCCACGCAAGGTCTGGCCCGCGGCATGGCTGTGGAAGATACGGGTGGGCCTTTGCGGATTCCGGTGGGCAGGGAAATTCTCTCGCGCATGTTCGATGTGTTTGGAAATACCATTGATCGCGGCGAGCCCCTTCTTGCGGGTATGGAATTGCGTGGTGTGCATCGGTCGCCGCCGCCTCTGGCGCGACGCTCCACCAAGTCCGAGATATTTGAAACAGGCATCAAGGTCATCGATGTGCTGGCGCCGCTTGAACGCGGCGGCAAGGCCGGCCTCTTCGGTGGTGCCGGGGTCGGCAAAACAGTGCTGCTCACCGAGATGATTCACAACATGGTCGCTCATCACGAGGGCGTCAGTATCTTCTGCGGCATCGGCGAACGGTGTCGCGAGGGCGAGGAGCTTTACCGCGACATGTCGGAAGCTGGTGTTCTGCCGAACATGGTCATGGTGTTCAGTCAGATGAACGAGCCGCCAGGCAGCCGTTTCCGCGTGGGGCACGCGGCGCTCACCATGGCTGAATATTTTCGCGACGACGAGCATCGCGATGTGCTGCTGCTCATTGACAACATTTTCCGCTTTATCCAGGCCGGCTCCGAGGTCTCCGGCCTCATGGGGCAGATGCCGTCGCGCCTGGGCTACCAGCCGACCATGGGCACGGAGCTGTCGAGCCTGGAGGAGCGCATCGCCAACACGGACAGCGGCGCCATCACCTCCATCCAGGCGGTGTATGTGCCGGCCGACGATTTCACCGACCCGGCGGCGGTTCATACCTTCTCACACCTTTCCGCATCCATCGTTTTGTCCCGCAAACTCGCCGGCGAAGGGCTCTACCCCGCCATCGATCCTCTCCAGTCGAATTCAAAAATGGCCATGCCGAGCACGGTCGGCGAGCACCATTACAGCGTGGCCCGCGAAATCAGGCGGACATTCGCGCAATACGCCGAACTCAAGGATATCATCGCCATGCTCGGCCTGGAGCAGTTATCGCCGGACGACCGCAACGTGGTTTACCGCGCCCGGCGGCTGGAGCGTTTCCTCACCCAGCCGTTTTTCGCCACCGAACAGTTCACCGGCATCAAGGGAAAACTCGTCCCTCTCAAGGACGCGCTCGACGGTTGCGAACGAATCCTGCGCGACGAGTTCAAGGACATCCCGGAGAGCGCCCTGTACATGATCGGATCGATCGAAGAGGCAAAAGCCGACCGGCCTGCGGTACAGCCTGAAACCCGGCCGCAACAGGAGAACGGGGATGGCACGACCATTCATGAAGCTTAAGGTGCTGCTGCCGTTTCGGGTCTTTACGGAAAAGGAGGACGTCATGCGCATTGTCGCGGAAACGCACAGGGGTGCTTTCGGGCTCCTGCCTCGCCGGCTCGATTGCGTGGCGCCGCTGGCACCCGGAATTCTGACCTTTGTAACCAAAACGGCAGGCGAAGAATTTATCGCCGTTGATGAGGGCGTGCTGGTCAAGGCCGGCCTGGAGGTGCTGGTCTCCGTGCGCAACGCCATCGGCGGCATGGACCTCGGCCAACTGCGCGAGGCGGTGGAGCAGGAGTTCCTGAACCTCGACGAACGGGAGCAGAGCGTCCGCTCGGTGCTGGCGAAAATGGAAAGTGGTCTCATCCGCCGTCTCATAGAGTTTCATCATGGATGAAACGCCAAAAACCACGAAAGGCCGGACCACGTTCGGCCACCAGGTAGGTGCCAAGGCGGCGCGCAAACTCAAGGCGCGGCGCAATTCCTCGGCGGGTGTCTGGTTCGGCCTCGGCATGATGGGGCTTATCGGCTGGTCGGTGGCGATTCCGACGCTGCTCGGTGCGGCACTTGGCCTCTGGCTGGACAAGCACCATCCGGGCAACCACTCCTGGACCCTGGCGCTTCTGGTGGCCGGGCTCGCCATCGGCTGTTTCAATGCCTGGCACTGGGTGGATAAGGAAGACAAGGCAATGCGCGATGAACAGGAGGATAACGATGCATGAAACAATACCCCTGGTGCTGGCATGGTTGGCGGGAGGACTGCTCGGTGCAATGTTCTTCGGCGGCCTCTGGTGGACAGTCCGGAAGGGCCTGTCGTCACAGCAGCCGGCCCGCTGGTTCTTCGGCAGTCTGCTGTTGCGAACGATTCTTGCCCTGGCCGGATTTTATGTTATCGCCAATGGACATTGGCAGCGGTTGCTGCTATGCCTGCTTGGATTTGCCATGGCCCGCCAGATCGTCACCCGACTTTTCGGCCCGCCGGCCGAACACCGGAACCCGCAAGCGAAAGAGGTCGGCCATGCGGCTTAGTCCCGACGAGATCATCTTCTGGCAACACGGTTTTATTAAACTGAACGCCACGGTCGTGTTCACCTGGGGACTGATGCTGGTGCTGACTGCCGGTTCAATACGCATCACGCACAAACTTTCCCGGGACCTGAACCGTTCCCGCTGGCAGAACCTGCTGGAAATTGTCGTCACCGGCATCGAAAAGCAAATTGAAGAAGTTGGTTTGCCTCAGCCACGGAAATATCTCGGTTTTCTGGGCACCCTCTTCCTGTTTGTCGCCAGCGCCAGCCTCAGCACCGTTATTCCCGGTTACGAGCCGCCGACCGGCTCGCTCTCGACCACGGCGGCCCTCGCCCTGTGCGTGTTTGTGGCCGTGCCGCTCTTCGGCATCGAGGAGCAGGGCGTTGGCAGCTACTTCAAGTCCTATATGGAGCCGACCTTCATCATGCTGCCGTTTAATATCATCAGCGAAATCTCACGGACGCTGGCGTTGGCGGTACGACTGTTCGGCAACATGATGAGCGGGACGATGATCATCGGCATCCTGCTCACCATCACCCCTTTCCTTTTTCCGATCGTCATGGCGATGCTCGGTCTGCTCACCGGCATGGTGCAGGCCTACATCTTCAGTATTCTGGCTGCGGTTTACATCGCGGCCGCAGCGCGCGTTAAAACGCCCAGGCCTGAGCCGGACTCAGATGGATAGTCTGTAGCGCCGCGCGCGGCGTGCGGCGCTACAGACTAAACAACCTAACAAAAGGAGTTCCTATGGATAGCATGACAGTTATCGCGGTGGCATCAATTGTTATCGCCGGCATCACCACCGGTTTCGGCACCATGGGGCCGGCGCTGGCGGAAGGGAAGGCAGTGGCGACGGCGCTGAGTTCGCTGGCCCAGCAGCCCGATGCCTCCGCCACCATCACCCGGACGCTGTTCGTGGGGCTGGCAATGATCGAGTCCACGGCCATCTACTGCTTTGTCGTGTCGATGATTCTCATCTTCGCCAACCCGTTCTGGAACCACGTCATCGCCCAGGCGGCGGGGAAGTAAAATCATGCTCATCGATTGGTTCACGGTCGGAGCCCAGGCCCTCAACTTTCTCATTCTGGTTTGGTTGCTGAAACGCTTCCTGTACAAACCGATTCTCAACGCCATCGACGCGCGGGAAAAGCGCATCGCCACGGAACTGGCGGACGCCGACGCGAAAAAGGCCGAAGCCCTGCAGGAACGCAACGAATTTCAACACAAAAACGAGGAGTTTGACCAACAACGTAAGGCGCTCTTCAGCAAAGCAACGGACGAGGCACAGGCCGAACGAGAAAAACTCCTCGACGAAGCGCGCCAGGCCGCCGCGGCCTTGCTTGCCAAACGGCAGGAAACGCTTCGAAATGATGAGCATAACTTATGGCAGGAGATCAGCCGCCGGACCCGGCAGGAGGTATTTGCCATCGCCCGCAAGACGCTGACGGATCTCGCCGGGGCGAATCTGGAAGAGCGCATGGTTGCCGTCTTTGTCCGCCGGTTAAGCGAATTGGCCGCGGCGGAAAAGGCACTGCTGACCACGGGACTCAAGGCGTCGGTGAGCCCCGTGACCGTTCGCACCACCTTTGAGCTCTCTTCAACGCAAAGTGCCGCGGTTGAAGATGCGATCCGGGAAACTCTGGACCTGGAAACGCCGATCCGTTTCGAGACCTCGCCAGACCTGATCGCCGGCATCGAGCTGACCACGAATGGACACAAGCTGGCGTGGAGCATCGCGGATTATCTGGTATCGCTGAAACATGGCGTCGACGGGCTGCTTGCTGAAAGGGAAAGATAAACTGTAGCCAAGAGCCAATGGTAACCACTCAGGTAACTAGCCATTGCGAAAAACGAACCGCAGAATGTCGAACAAGGAATTTCGAACCGTAGAAGTAAAAAAACTTCGAAATTCGACATTCCTTGTTCGACATTCGATATTCTCTTTTAACACCTCACAGACCTTACGTTAACGGCATTGAGTTACGACCAATGAACATGCAACCAGAGGACCTCCGAAATGTTTTCGACCGCGCCTTTGCCGGAATACATCAGGCGCGGGAAGCCTTCACGCCCCAACTGCGGCCGCGGGAGGTGGGCGCCATCATGACCGTCTCCACCGGCATTGCCAGGGTTGCCGGTCTGCCCGGCGTGGGCTTCGAGGAGCTGGTGAAGTTCCCCGGCGAGGTGCTCGGCATCGCCTTCAATATTGATGAGGACGATATCGGCGTCGTGCTGCTGGGCGAATACCAGCACCTGCACACGGGAGATGAAGTTGAACGTACGGGCCGGGTCATGGATGTGGCCGTGGGCGATGGCTTGCTGGGGCGCGTCATCGACCCGCTCGGTCGGCCGCTCGATGACAACGGCCCGGTGGCCTACGGCCGGACTTCCGCCCTCCCTGGCTCGCCCGGCACTAGGCCATCCCTGGCCGTCGCCCAGCGTTTGCCCATCGAACGGGATGCAACGCCCATCATGGACCGCGCGCCGGTCACCATGCCGCTGCAGACCGGGATCAAAGTCATCGATGCGCTGATTCCCATCGGCCGCGGCCAACGCGAGTTGATTCTCGGCGACCGGCAAACCGGCAAGACCGCCATTGCCATCGACACCATCCTGAACCAGCGCGACCGGAACATGGTTTGCGTCTATTGCGCCATCGGCCAGCGGGCCTCGGCCGTGGCCAAGGTTGTTGCCGATCTGGGCGAAAAAGGCGCCATGGAGTACACCATCGTCGTTGTCACCGAGGGCAACGATCCGCCGGGCCTCACCTATATCGCGCCGTACGTCGCTACCAGCATTGCCGAGTTTTTCATGGAGCAGGGCCGCGACGTGCTCATCGTTTATGACGATCTCACCCACCACGCCCGATCCTACCGCGAACTCTCCCTGCTGCTGCGTCGCCCCCCTGGCCGCGAAGCCTTTCCCGGCGACATCTTCTACATCCATTCGCGGCTCCTGGAGCGGGCAACGCATTTGCGCGCCGAACTTGGCGGCGGCTCGCTCACCGCGCTGCCGATCATCGAGACCGAGGCACAGAATATCGCCGCCTACATTCCAACCAATCTCATTTCCATTACCGACGGGCAGATTTATCTCTCGCCGACTTTGTTCGAGCTGGGTGTCCTGCCCGCCGTTGATGTCGGCAAATCGGTTTCGCGAGTCGGCGGCAAGGCGCAACTGGCTGCATACCGCGCCGTGGCCGGGACCCTCAAACTTGATTACGCACAGTTCGAGGAGTTGGAAACCTTTGCCCGGTTCGGGGCCCGGCTTGACGAACATACCCGCAAAATCATCTCCCATGGGCAGCGCATCCGCGCCTGTCTTAAACAGCCGGAATTCGCCCCGGTATCCGTGCCAGAGCAAATCACCGTGCTGCTGGCCTTGCTCGCCGGGCTTCTGGACCCCGTACCCCTCGACAGGATGCCTGACGCCGAAGGAGCCCTGCGCGCAGCCGCCGCTGCAATTCCCGAGGAAGTTCGCCGCCGTTTTATATCGGCCGACAAGTTGACGGATGAGGACCGCGACGCAGTTCTGCAGGTCGCCGGCAAGGCACTGAAGCCATTTCAAGCAGGCTCTCAAAAAGAACCATGAGCGAGACGCTGGGAAATTTACGCCGCAAGATGGATGGCGCTGGAAAACTCGGATCCGTGGTCCGGACCATGAAGGCCCTGGCCGCGTCAAATATTGGCCAGTATGAGAACGCGGTACGCTCCCTGGCGGATTACCATCGCACTGTGCAATTGGGCTTAGCTGCCTTCTTCCGGCAAGACAGGGCTTCAGCCCTCCCTGGCTCGCCCGGCACTAGGCCATCCCTGGCCGTCGGCCGGGCTTCCGCCCTCCATGGCTCGCCCGGCACTAGGCCATCCCTGGCCGTCGACCGGGCTTCCGCCATCCCTGGCTCGCCCGGCACTAGGCCATCCCTGGCCGTCGACCCGGAGGGGCAGGAACGAATGGGGAAAAAAACGGTTGGCGCCGTTGTTTTCGGTTCGGACCAGGGCCTGGTCGGCAAATTCAATGAGGAGCTGACCGATTTCACCGTGGATGCACTTGGCGCCCTGCCGGGAGAGAAAAAAATATGGGCGGTTGGCGAGCGTCTTCACTCGCGCCTGCAGGATGCTGGTCTTCCGCCGCAGGGCGTGTTCGCGGTGCCGAATTCGGTTACCGCTATCACGCCGCTCATCGGTCGGATCCTCACCGAGTTCGAAGGGCCTCAACAAAAGGGCGAGGTCGGACAGGTTTTCCTTTTTCACAACCGCCCCATGTCCGGTTCGATTTATGAGCCCGTCAGTCAGCGGTTGCTGCCGCTTGACGAAAAATGGCGCCGCGAATTCACCGAAGTCCGCTGGCCAACCAGTAACCTGCCCGAGATCCTGGTGGATGGCGAAGCGACCCTGCAGGCACTCATCCGCGAATATCTTTTTGTTTCTCTGTTCAAGGCCTGCGCCGAGTCGCTGGCCAGCGAGAACGCCAGCCGTCTGGCGGCAATGCAGCGCGCCGAGAAAAACATCGACGAACTGCTGGAGGACCTGAACCGGACCTTCCATCGCCTGCGGCAGAGCACCATTGATGAAGAATTGTTCGAGGTCATTGCCGGGTACGAATCGTTGAGCGTGAAGGAGGCCGTTGGTGGCTAAACAGGCAGCCGAACTCAGGTACGCTGTCCGGTTCCGTGTGGTCTGCAAGTATTTCGGACAACTGTGCCTGGTGCTCGCCGCACTGACCCTGGTGCCGTTGGCGATGTCGGTGATCTTTGGCGACACCTCTATCAGCCTGCGGTATGGCATGGTGACCGGCGGGCTCGCCGCCTTGGGGGCCGGCCTGGCCCGGCTGCGGGCTCCTGCCGGGGTGCAGGCCAATGAAGGCATGGTGCTGGTGGCGCTGATGTTTCTCTTCACGCCGCTGGTGATGTCCTACCCGATGATGGCCTCGGGGTTGGGCTTTCTTGATGCCCTCTTCGAAGCCGTCTCCGGTGTGACGACCACGGGCCTATCCACGAAGGCAACGCTTGCTGGCGTGCCGCCGACCTTTCTTTTCGCCCGGGCCTGGATGCAGTGGTACGGGGGGCTGGGCATTGTGGTATTTTCACTGGCGCTCGTGATGCAACAGGGTCTGGTGGCGAAGGGCCTGGCTGTCACCGATACCGAAAGCGACGATCTGGTCGGCGGCACCCGGGCCCATGCGCGGCAAGTCCTGAAAGTCTATGGCGTATTGACCGCCCTGGGTATCATTGGTTCCCTGGCGGTGGGGGTTGGTTTTTTCGAGGCGGTGCTGTACACGTTTGCGGCGGTCTCAACCGGGAGCTTTGCCCCGCATGACGGCAGCCTCGCGACGTTAGACTGGCCCGCCCAGGTGTGGATTACCTTGCTCTGCCTCGCCGGTGCGATACCGCTGACCTTCTGGTACCGAATGTTCAAGGAGAAGCGGCGCGTTGCCGTGGACTTTCTGCAGATCCAGGCCGTGGTCATCGCTGCCCTGGTCGTTGCCCTGGCGGTGGGAGTTGCCATGCGACTGAACGCCGGCATGGCGTGGCCCCAGGTCCTCCATCACGCGCCCCTGCTCGCCGTATCCGCGCAGAGCACCGCGGGTTTTGCCTCGATGCCGTGCGGGCAGCTTGATCCGGGTTCGAAGCTGATCCTGATTTTTTCGATGCTGGTGGGCGGCGGCACCGGATCGACCGCCGGCGGCTTCAAGTTGTTGCGATTGTTGATCGCAGCGAGCGTGCTGCGGCTGATCCTGCTGCGGAGCTGCCTGCCGAAACACGCCGTCATCGAGCCCCGGCTGGCCGGCCGCCGCCTGCAGGGCGAAGAAATCCACGCGGCCCTGCTGCTCATCTTGCTGTTCGTTGCCGTCATCGCGCTGTCCTGGCTGCCGTTTGTGGCAATGGGGTACAGTTCCCTCGACTCCTTGTTCGAAGTGGTGTCGGCAACGGCAACGGCGGGGCTTTCCGTCGGGCTGACCAGTGCAACGTTGCCCGCCCTGCTCAAGGGGATTTTGTGTATTGACATGCTGGCGGGAAGACTTGAAATCATCGCCTGGCTGGTGGTGCTCTATCCAGGGACGTGGTTTGGCAGAAGAATGGAGGGAACATGAGAATTGTTTTTGTCGGAGCCGGAAAAGTGAGTATTGAAACAGCCAGGGCGCTCATCAAAAAGAATCATGATGTCGTCATCATCGAGACTGACAAGGCCAGGATCGATGCATTGTCCGAAGAGATGGACTGCAGCTTCCTGCTGGGCGATGGCAGCCAGCCGAACATTTTGCGCGAAGTCAATCCCGGGCAGACCGATTTCCTGTTTTGTCTTGCCGACAACGACCAGGCGAACGTCATTGCCAGTCTGGTCGGCCGAACCCTCGGTTTCAGCCGCATCGTGACGAGCATCGGCGATCCGCAGTTCGAGGGCATCTGCCATGAACTGGGGCTGAAGGACACGATTATCCCCTCCCGCACCATCAGTCGTTATCTGGAAGACATGGTCAGGGGCGGCGAAAACGTCGAGCTTTCCACGATCATCAAGGACGAGGCCCGCTTTTTTACCTTGATTGTAAAAGAGGAGGACGCGGTCGCGGCCAGGGATATGAAATTGCCCGCCGGCGCCAGGGTCATCTGCTATTACCGGGATGGCAAGTTTGCACATGCCGATGAAGAAACAACATTCCGCCTGGGTGACGAGGTGGTGATCCTCACGCACAGCAAAAACATGCCCGCGTTGCAGGAACGTTGGCAGCCGAAACAAGCGCCGGAAGAGCCGGCGAATGCGGGCGCAAAGAAGAACGCTTAGATGGTTGGCCATGCCAGCATGAATGATGCGCGGGGTGAACTTACTGATTGAGAAAGCCATGACAATAAGTCCTGTTGCAGGAAAGCCGGCCGAGGCACCGATGCTGGTGAACGTACCCAGACTCGTCACTGCCTATTATACCGAGACGCCCGACCCTTCAGTGCCGGGCCAGCAGGTTGCCTTCGGCACCTCGGGGCATCGAGGTTCCTCCTTCGAAAAGGCCTTCAATGAACGGCATATCCTCGCCATCAGTCAGGCCATTTGCCTGTACCGTGAGCAGCAGAAAATCGATGGCCCGCTGTTTCTCGGCATGGACACCCATGCCCTTTCCGTGCCGGCGCATGCCAGCGCGCTTGAGGTGCTGGCGGCAAACGGGGTGGAAGTCATGATCGCGGCAGCGGACGAATATACCCCGACCCCTGTCGTTTCCCATGCGATTCTTACCTACAACCGCGGCCGCACGACCGGGCTTGCCGATGGCATCGTCATCACGCCGTCACACAATCCGCCCCATGATGGCGGGTTCAAATACAATCCCCCGAACGGCGGGCCTGCGGAAGCCGTTATCACCTGCTGGATCGAGGCGAAGGCCAACGAGTTTCTCGAAAATGGCCTTCTCGGTGTGAAAAGGCTTTCTTTCGAGAAAGCGCTTCGCGCCTCCACCACCCACCAGCACGATTATCTCAATACGTACATTGCTGATCTCGCCAATGTGCTCGATCTGGACGCCATTCGCGGCGCGAAGCTCAACCTGGGAGTCGATCCGCTCGGCGGCGCCGGGGTCCACTATTGGCAGCCGATTGCCGAACGCTACGGCTTGAACCTCACTGTTGTCAACGAGGCCGTCGATCCGACCTTTCGTTTCATGACAATGGATTGGGATGGTCAGATACGGATGGACCCATCTTCACCCTATGCGATGCAACGATTGATAGGGATGAAGGACCGCTTTGACCTTTCCTTCGCCTGCGATACCGACCATGACCGGCACGGAATCGTCACCCGCAGCATGGGATTGCTGCCGCCCAACCATTACCTCTCCGTCGCCATCTTCTACCTCTTCCAACACCGGCCGCAATGGCGCAAGGAAGCAGCGGTCGGCAAGACGGTGGCGAGCAGCCGGATGATTGATCGCGTCACCGCCAAGCTTGGCCGCAAACTCTATGAGGTGCCGGTTGGCTTCAAATGGTTTGTCGATGGCCTGCTCGATGGTTCGCTTGGCTTTGGTGGCGAAGAAAGTGCCGGGGCCGCCTTTACTCGTCTGGATGGCAGCGTCTGGACGACGGACAAAGATGGTATTATCCCGGCTTTGCTCGCGGCAGAGATCACCGCCCGGATGGGCCGCGATCCCGGCGAGCTCTACCGGGAACTCACGCGCGAATTCGGAGAACCGCTTTACGACCGCATCGAGGCGCCGGCCAACCCGGAGCAGAAGAAGCTGTTGGCGAAACTTTCACCCGAACAGGTTACGCTCACTGAACTGGCAGGCGAAAAAATCCAGGCCATCCTCACCCGCGCCCCGGGCAACAACGCGCCCATCGGCGGCTTGAAGGTGGTTGCCGAGAACGGCTGGTTCGCGGCGCGACCGTCCGGGACCGAGGATATCTACAAGATCTATGCGGAGAGCTTCCGGGGAGTTGAGCATTTGCACCGCATCCAGGAGGAAGCCCAGGCGATTGTCAACGATACTCTGGCCGCGGCGCCACGGCAGCCAGGAATTCCGTCCAAGCCAAAACCGCGGGAAAAGCCATGAGCAAACAAACACCTGTCAGTCATCCCATATACAGTCTTCTCCCCGCGGACGTCGAAGGATTCGATTCCCTGGTCGAACTGGCCCTGGATATGCACTGGTCATGGAATCATGCCACCGACGAAGTGTGGCGGCAGTTGGACCCGGTCCTGTGGGACCTGACCCATCACCCATGCGATGTTCTGCAGACGGTCTCCCGGGAGAAGATCCGGCGCGCCCTTGCCGATCCGGCCTTCCGCAAGAAGATAGATGACCTGGCGCAGTCCAAGAAGCAGGCGGCGGCGGCGCCCGCGTGGTTTCAGCAAACCTACCCGCAATCTCCGCTGCGCTGTGTCGCCTATTTCAGCATGGAATTCATGTTGAGCGAAGCCCTGCCGATTTATTCCGGAGGGCTGGGCAATGTGGCCGGCGATCAGCTCAAGGCGGCCAGCGATCTGGGCGTGCCCGTGGTCGGCGTGGGGCTGCTCTACCAGCAGGGCTATTTTCGCCAGGTCATCGACCAGAATGGCGCCCAGCAAGCCCTTTACCCGTACAACGACCCGGGGCAATTGCCGATCACCCCGTTGCGTAAACCAAATGGGGAGTGGTTACGTCTGGAGATTGCGTTCCCTGGTTACTCGGTCTGGCTACGCGCCTGGCAGGTTCGGGTCGGTCGTGTGCATCTGTACTTGCTGGACAGTAATGACGTGGCGAATTACCCCGCGCATCGCGGCATTACCAGCGAGCTGTACGGGGGCGGGCCAGAGTTGCGACTGAAACAGGAACTGGTGCTCGGGCTCGGCGGGTGGCGTCTGCTCCGCGCCCTCGGCATCGAGCCGGAAGTCTGTCACCTCAACGAAGGCCATGCGGCCTTCGCCGTGCTGGAACGCGCCCGGAATTTCATGGAGGAAAGTGGCCGGCCTTTTGACGTGGCCCTGGCTGTCACGCGAGCAGGCAACCTGTTTACCACGCACACGGCGGTGGCCGACGGCTTTGATCGGTTCGCGCCACCCCTCATCGAACAATACCTCGGTGGCTATGCCGAAAAGATCGGCCTCACGCTCCGCGACCTGTTGGCCCTGGGCCGCCGGAACCCGGATGACCCTTCGGAGAATTTCAACATGGCCTATCTGGCAATTCGCGGCAGCGGCGCGGTCAATGGCGTCAGCCGCCTGCACGGGCAGGTGAGCCGGCACCTTTTTGAGCCGCTCTTTCCGCGCTGGCCGGTGGCGGAGGTGCCCATCGGTCACGTCACGAACGGCGTCCACATGCCGACCTGGGACTCCGCGGCAGCGGACGATCTCTGGACGGAGGCCTGCGGCAAGGACCGCTGGCTTGGGACAACGGCTACCCTGGAACAGGACATGCGACGCGTCTCTGACACCAGGCTCTGGCAATTTCGCATCGCCGCCAGTCAGTCTTTTGTGACCTACGTGCGCGATCGTTTGTCCAGGCAGCTGGCCGCTGCAGGCGCCTCGCCCGAAATGGTGGCGGAGGCGGGCCATTTTTTCGATCCCAACGTATTGACCTTGGGCTTTGCGCGTCGCTTCGCCACCTACAAACGACCCAATCTGCTGCTGCACGATCCGGAGCGACTGCTGCGCCTGTTAACGAATCCTCAACGCCCGGTGCAGCTCATCATGGCGGGCAAGGCCCATCCCTCCGACCTGTCGGGGCAGGCCCTCATCCGGCAATGGATGGAGTTCATCCAGCGGCCCGAAGCCCGCCGCCATGTGATCTTCCTCGGTGACTACAACATGCTCTTGAGCGAGTCCCTGGTGCAGGGAGTCGATGTCTGGATCAACACGCCCCGGCGGCCCTGGGAGGCGTGTGGAACCAGCGGCATGAAGGTACTGGTCAATGGCGGCCTCAATCTCTCGGAATTGGACGGCTGGTGGGCCGAGGCCTACGCCCCGGACATAGGGTGGGCGTTGGGGGATGGCCTGGAGCATGACAACGATCCAGCCTGGGACGCTATCGAGGCTGAAACCCTCTATGACCTGCTCGAACGCGAGGTGATCCCGGAGTTCTATACTCGTGACGAACAAGGCATTCCGGTCGCCTGGGTGAACCGGATGCGCGAAAGCATGGCGCGATTAACGCCGCGTTTTTGCGCCAACCGCGCGGTCCACGAATACACCGAGCAACAGTATCTCCCGGCGGCTTCGGCATACCTGGCACGAGCCGCCGATAAAGGCGCTATCGGCGTGGCCATGGTTGAGTGGCGCCAAGCGCTGGAGCAAAAATGGCCCGCGCTGCGCTTCGGAGAAGTGAGGATTGAAACCCATGACGAGCAGCATCTGTTCGAGGTGCAAATGTATCTCGATGACCTTGACCCGGAATCGGTGCGAGTCGAACTTTATGCTGACGGCGTGGACGGCGCCGCGCCGGAGCGGGTAGAGATGAAACAGGTGCGACAACTGATGGGGGCAATCAACGGCTACGCCTATAACGCCAGCGTGCCCGGAGCCCGCCCGGCGTCGGACTATACGGCGCGCGTGATCCCGCGCTACGACGGTGTTGCAATCCCACTGGAAGAGGCACGAATCCTCTGGCAGCGGTGATCTGATGCGACGATGGAGTCATCCTTGAAAACGGCTGATCCACGCATCCTGACGATCAATGGCGGCTCGTCGAGCATCAAGTTCGCGCTGTTTGTGGCTGATGATCCGCCCCGGCGGGTTATGCAGGGAGCGCTGGCGCGGATTGGCTCGCCAGAGGCCTCTCTGCGAGTTAAAGGCCTAGACCCGGAGGACAACTTTTCGCGGAAAGTGCCGGCGCCGGATCACCCGGTGGCGGTGGGCGCTCTGATGGATTGGCTCGAGGAACGCCACGGGCAAGAGGCGTTGGCCGCGGTGGGGCATCGGGTGGTGCATGGCGGGCCCAAATACAGCAGGCCGCAGCGCATCACCGGGTCAATGGTTGAGGAGCTGCACCGGCTCAGTCCCCTTGATCCCGAGCATCTGCCGGCGGAAATCCTGTTGATCGAGGCCTTGCAGCGGCGATTTCCCAACCTGCCCCAAGTGGCTTGTTTCGACACGGCTTTTCACCATGATCTGCCGCGCGTCGCCCGGCTGTTGCCGATCCCGCGCCGCTATGAGGCTCAGGGTGTGCGGCGGTACGGGTTTCACGGCTTGTCTTATGCGTTTCTCATGGAAGAACTGGCCCGCCTGGCCGGTCCGGAAGCGGCCCAAGGGAGGATCATCCTCGCCCACCTCGGCAATGGCGCCAGCCTGGCCGCGGTGCGCGACGGCAAACCAGTGGACACCAGCATGGGTTTTACCCCAACCGCCGGGGTGATGATGAGTACTCGCTCCGGTGATCTCGATCCCGGACTGCCTTGGTATCTGGCCCGCACCGAGGGCCTCGATGCCAAAGGATTCAATGAGATGGTCAATTCCCGGTCCGGGCTGCTCGGCGTGTCCGAGACCAGTTCGGACATGCGTGACCTGCTCGACCGTGAAACAGAGGACG
>MGTE01000042.1:50018-64123 GCA_001799275.1 Deltaproteobacteria bacterium RIFOXYD12_FULL_57_12 | reverse complement strand
TGGTCTTCGCCGGCGGTATCGGCGAGAATGCGCCTCCGGTCCGCGCCCGGATTTGCGAGGGGCTGGGATTTCTCGGTATCGAGTTCGAAGAAAAGCGAAACGCGGCGAATGAGAGTGTAATTTCGGCGAATGCCAGCCGGGTGGCTGTCCGCGTCATTCCCACGGATGAGGAACGCATGATAGCCGAGATGGTTTGCGGCGTTCTTGGACTTGGCATGGCCGGTGAAAAAAGGAGTTCGGAACAGGGAAACAAATAAATCTTGTGACCGTATCCGATTTCTCGAACAGGCTGCTAGCCACCAATAACGAATACAAACGAAACTCAAAGCACTCAGGGAGAAGGACGATGCTTACTGGCGTGTGGCGAACCACCTCTCGGTCGGCCAGATTTATCTCTACGACAATCACTCCGGAAATCAGAAATTGGAAGTGGGGTAAGCAAAAATGAATGCGCAAATACTTATGGACACAGCAAGCGCCTTAGTCGCCGACGACAAGGGCTTGCTGGCGATGGATGAAAGTAATTCAACCTGCAACCAACGATTTGCCAAATTGGGGATTCCCCAGACCGAGAAGGCCCGGCGCGCTTGGCGGGAGTTGATCGTGACCACGCCCGGTCTCGGGGAGTCGATCAGTGGCGCGATCCTTTACGACGAGACGATCCGCCAGCAGGATAAAAATGGCACTCCCTTTGTCAAAGTCATCATTGATGCGGGCATCATTCCCGGCATCAAGGTTGACACTGGCGCCAAGGACATGGCAGGTCATCCGGGAGAGAAAATAACCGAAGGTCTGGACGGCTTGCGCGACCGCCTCGCTGAATATTCTCAAATGGGCGCCCGATTTGCCAAGTGGCGCGCGGTCATTGCCGTGGGTGGCGGCATTCCCAGCCGGGGTTGCATCGAAGCCAACGCCCAGGCCCTGGCGCGTTATGCCGCCTTATGCCAGGAAGCCGGACTGGTGCCCATCGTCGAGCCGGAAGTGCTCATGGCCGGCAAGCATACCCTTGCTCGCTGCTGTGAGGTAACGGAGGAATGCCTGCGAACGGTTTTCAACCAGCTTTGCACCCAACGAGTGCTGCTGGATGGCATGATCCTGAAGCCCAACATGGTGCTTCCTGGATTGACCTGTCCTAGGCAAGAAGCGGTGATTGATGTGGCCAACGCCACGGTGAAGTGTCTCTTGCGGGCTGTCCCCGCAGCTGTGCCGGGGATTGCCTTCCTGTCTGGCGGCCAATCCGCTGAACTGGCCTCGGCCCGTTTGAATGCCATGAATGTTAGATTCAAGTCTCGGCTGCCCTGGGCGTTGGCGTTTTCGTTTGCCCGCGCCATCCAGCAACCGGCTCTGGAAATCTGGCGAGGCGAGGAGGCCAACGTCCCGGCTGCTCAGCACGCCCTGCTCCATCGAGCCAGGTGCAACCGGGCTGCGCGCCGCGGCGAATACACTGCCGCGATGGAAAGGAGATCGTCATGACAACCGCTGCAAATCCCGCTTCGGCGCAATTGGATCAACTGGCGATCAATACGGTTCGTTTCCTGTCCGTTGACGCCATTGAAAAGGCCAAGAGCAGCCATCCCGGCTTGCCCCTCGGCGCGGCGCCGATGGCCTATGTGCTGTGGACGCGGTTTCTTCGGCACAATCCGGCCAATCAGCATTGGTTCAATCGGGACCGGTTTGTCCTGTCGGCCGGCCACGGTTCGATGTTGCTTTACAGCTTGCTGCATCTGACCGGCTACGATTTGCCTCTGGAACAAATCAAACAATTCCGCCAATGTGGCGTTGCAGACCGCAGTTAAGGCACTTATTTACCCCTCAGGGGGGTACTGAACAGAGTCCGGCTTTGCCGGATTAGTGCATGGAATAGATGCAAGCAAAATTACGTTGTTGTTTTCTCGATTACCTCAAATTGATCATCTCTACCCAGGAGAATTCCCTCCTGCTCACCCTCAACATATTGAGGTCCCACCACATGTAGAGGGATACCGATCCTGTCAGCCTTTTGTTCTGTCACCTCTTTCCGTTTCATCCCTTTGTAAATAATGGCTTTTCTCGCATAGTTTCTCGTGCTTCCACATCTGGCACGTCACTTGCTAATATACTGCATATATTATGATCATCCTGCACAAAGGAGAAAAGGATGAAAAAGAAGTTGGCGTTGCACGATTCGTGATCGATCCGGATGGCAATGGCTGCGAGTTTGCGGTTGTGGTTGCTGATGAATGGCAAAAACGTGGTCTTGGGGGGAAATTAATGCAAGCGCTAATAAGTCATGCAACCTCGCGCGGGATAAAACGAATTCATGGGTCCGTACTCAAGAATAACTCGGATATGCTTCAGTTCGTCAAAGGCTTGGGTTTTGAAGTAACCGCAAACCCCGATGATTCCTCGGTCCTACTGGTTAATAAATATCTGAGCGAGCAAGCAAGGTAATGGGGACGAAGGTGATGGTGTTTATGATGTTATTAAAATTGATGGTCTCGCGAAAACCTGCTCAACATCCCAGGTTTGCTCTGTAAGTGTTTGAACAGCTTGCTTCCTCGGCGGATGGACTTTTTTCGCAGGAAATGACACGATGCCGTGGGATTTCTGTCATCGCGTATCGGGGAATACGTGGCATACCCCTTGAACTGTAATCACTTGCGGCCATCCTATATTATTGATTTATAAAGGAGAAAAGCCAAAATGAAAATTTCAGAGTGGCTGGATGAAAAGGAAAAAGAGAATGGTGATGTATCTCAAATCGTATTGCCTGCGGATATGTCTTTTGATGAAGCGCCAGATGAGACCATCTTTTTTAAAGAGGTTAATCCATGCGGGATGCTCTGCACAGAAAATCATCCATTTTCCAAGGTCGAACTCTTTGGCCATTGGTATTTCTCTTCAGGTCAAGACAAGAAAGCCGGCATTCATTCATCAAAAATGACGTGGCGGCTGTTTACAAAAGATAAGAGCCTTGCGCTTCAAACGGCTAAAGAACATATAGAATACCTGACTCCGTGAAATAATTGCGGCCTGTTTTGTCAAAGCCATACGGCATCAGCCGGCACAATGATTCCACACAATGTAACCATGGGAAAAAACTTTATTCTCCAGGCGGTGTTTATTTTATTCCTGTTGTTCCCGGTGAGCCATACGCAAGCTGCCGGTGAAACAGATTTGTCCGCTGGTTCAGAGCCTGTTCTATCCTCTGGCAAAGCTGACGAAGGCCCTAATGGTGCTGAAGATGATGCCGGGCAAGAAGAAAAGTGGGAAGATGAGTGGGAGGAGGCAGATGCCCTGGCCGACCCCCTTGAACCCTTTAACCGTTTCTTTTTTCACTTTAATGACAAGCTGTATTTCTGGGTACTGAAACCTGTTGCCAGGGTTTATTCAGGTATTTTCCCGGAAGAGGTGCAAATTGCTGTCAGAAACTTTTTTGATAACCTGGAAGCTCCAGCAAGAGCAATAAACAGCCTGCTGCAGGGCAATGTGCGGGGTTCTGCCTCAGAGGTGGCACGGTTTACCCTCAACTCAACTGTGGGCATTATCGGGTTCGGCGATTTTGCCGGGGATGTTATGGGTCTGCGTTCTTCAAACGAGGATTTTGGTCAGACCCTTGCCCATTACGGAGCAGGAGGCGGATTTTACATCAACTGGCCGTTCCTGGGCCCCTCCAATTTAAGGGATTCCCTGGGGATGCTTGGGGATGGATATGTGCATCCTTTTATACTTCTTGATGTTGACAGGGATGTGACCATTGGACTCCGGACCATTGAAGTGGTGAACTCTACAGCACTTACCCTGGGGGATTATGAATTGTTTGTCGGAACAGCTCTGGATCCATATGCGGCAGTAAAAGATGCCTACCAACAGTATAGAAACGGGCTTATACAAAAATAAATCAGATTCCGGGTGTTCGGGTGTAATGAAATGGCTCAATACATAAAACAAAATAAGCTGGTACCGGTTGTTCTCGTGATGTTTTTAACGATTCTTCTTTTTGGTTCAGGAATCTTTGCGGCAACAGCTGCGGGCCCTATGGAACAGCTGCAGAAATCGGTGGATGAACTTCTCAGAATATTGCAGTCGCAGGAATTGAAGGAGCCCGATAAAAAAAGCGAACGTAAACAACTTATCGACAATGCCACCAATGAGATATTTGATTTTCGGGAAATGGCCCGGAGTTCTCTGGGGCAAACCTGGGACACCCTTACCTCTGAAGAGCAGGACCAATTTGTCGGTCTGTTCACAAGACTCATAGAGCAGCGATATAAAGGCAAGCTTGATGCATACGATAATCAGAAAATTATCTATAAAAAAGAGCTTATAAATGGAAAGAAGGCCCTGATCAATACTGCGGTAATTGATAAGGATCTCGAAATTCTAATAGATTATCGGCTCAAGGAGAACCAGGGTAAATGGCTGGTTTATGATTTAAAGATCGAAAATGTAAGCCTTATTTCCAATTATCGCAGAGATTTTGATTCCATCATCAGGAAGGAACAGTTTGCCGGCCTTGTGGAGAAGATGTCAAAACAGCTTGAAAAATCAGATACGGCGAACTAGCCCGCATTTCTCACAAAGATCGTCGCGAAACGATGGGAGGTCGTATGGATACAAGGCGAACGAAGAAAAATACCCGGAGGCAAACTGTTAGTATGTTGAGGATATTTTTCGAGTTCAGGTAAGCGAGCCTGCGAGACTCCGACGCGGCAGACATGCGGCATCACGCCGTTGCAGCAGATTGCTTGTGAGAAATACGGGCTGGTCATGACAGTATGAATTCCATAAATTTCCGCAACTCCATTCTTTTAATTACTTAATTTTAAAATGAGAATTCCATTTTATGCCCCTCACGCCTCTCTTTTCCCATGCCTTTAATTGCCCCGCTATTGTAGGATTATTTTGTATTTCCTTAAACAACTAGCGGCATGATCTTAAAGCATATCAGCTGGATATGAAAAACACCTTATTGCGGATATATGACAGGGTTGTTCTTGAACACCCTGTCCTGACACTTATTATTGTTTCCTGCATACTTGCTTTCTTTGCTCTGCAGGTTCCAAAGTTCAAGCTGGATGCTTCGGACGATTCATTGGTGCTGGAAAACGATGCCGACCTTTATTATCACCGGCAGATCTCTGAACGCTACGGGGGAAATGACATCCTTGTCGTGGCCTATACCGCCAAGGATAATCTTTTTTCGCCGTCTACCATGGCTGACCTTAAAAGTCTGCGTGATGAACTGCGCCAACTACAAGGTGTGAGCTCGGTAACCACCATCCTCGATGTTCCCCTACTGCTCACCTCCGGTGTCACCATGACGGATCTGGCAGATGCGGACAAGCTCAGGACCCTGGAAAACTCCCCTGTTGAAAAAAGCATTGCCCTGGAAGAGTTTAATGACAACCCGCTTTACAGGGGCCGACTGGTAAGTCCGGACGGCAAAACCACGGCACTCCTGCTGGGCCTCCCCCTTGACCAAGAAAACAGAGCCCTGCTGAAAAGACGCTTCGAGCTGCGCGAAAAGAAATACAAGAATGAACTCTCCGCCGGTGAAGCGGAGGAACTGGAACAGGTCTCCAAGGTATACCGGGACAAATCGACCAAGAGTATGAACCGGGACAGGCGGCTGGTTGACGAGGTCAGAACTGTCATGGACAGACATCGCGGCCAGGCAGACCTCTATCTTGGGGGCGTGCCCATGATCATGGCGGACATGATCGCATTTATCGGGAGAGACATCGTTCTCTTCGGGCTGGGTGTCATTTTCTTCCTGGTTATCACCCTGGGGGTCATTTTCCGTAAAGTACGCTGGGTCGTGCTTGCCATGTCCTGCAGTCTGGCTGCCGTCCTTGTATTGGTCGGCGTTCTCGGCCTGCTCGATTGGCGGGTCACATTCATCTCCTCAAATTTCATTTCGCTGATGCTGATCCTGACCATGTCGCTCACCATCCACCTTATCGTACGTTACCTGGAGGTGCATGCCCAGTCACCTGATGCAGACCAGCGTGCAATGGTCCTGGAAACCGTCCGGACAATAGCGCTTCCCTGCCTGTACACCATGCTTACCACCATGGTTGCTTTTATCTCGCTCCTGGTTAGCGGTATCCGGCCGGTAATCGACTTCGGCATTATGATGACCATGGGCCTCATGATCTCTTTTGGCCTTGTTTTTATCATATTTCCCGCAACAGTCGTGCTTCTGAAAAAAGACACCTCCGGCGCAGGTGAGGATTCTACGCATCCTTTCACTCTTATCTTCGCACGTTTCACCGAAGCCCATGGGAAAAAGATACTGCTGCTAAGCATTGTTCTGGCTGTCATCAGCATCATTGGCATTACGAAACTCAAGGTGGAAAACAGGTTTATCGACTATTTCAGTAAGAATACAGAGATATTCCAGGGTATGAGCTTGATCGACAGCAAGTTGGGCGGTACCACGCCCCTTGACCTGATCGTTGATTTTAAGAGAGAGCCTCTGGTTTTAGATGATTTGGAAGAGGATGATTTTGGAGACGCAGAACCTGACCCGGAAACTGCTTACTGGTTTTCCGATGTCACAACCAGGGATGAGATCGCGGAAATACATGACTATCTGGAGAGTCTGCCCCAAACAGGAGAGGTTCTGTCCCTTGCCATACTGGAAAAACTAACCACAAGGCTCAATGGCAACCAGCCGCTGGACGGTTTTGATTTTTCCATACTGCTGAAAAAAGCACCCCCCGACCTGCGGGAGCTCCTCATAAGTCCCTATGTGTCGGAGGATATGACCCAGGCCAGGTTTGCCATGAGGGTCATTGAGTCTGACCTGAAGCTGGAACGTAAAGCCCTGTTGGCAAAGATACGTGATCACCTGGTGAACGAACTGGGCTATGAAGATAACCAGGTCCATTTCACCAGCATGTTCGTCCTCTACAACAATATGCTGCAAAGCCTGTTCCAGTCGCAGATCCTCACCATCGGCATTGTGTTCCTGGCCATCATGGCGATGTTCACGCTCCTCTTCCGCTCCATTCGCCTGGCAGTCATTGCCATTATTCCCAATCTCTTGCCCGCGGCAATGGTGCTGGGCACAATGGGATGGTTCTCCATCCCTCTGAACATGATGACCATTACCATTGCCTCGATCACCATCGGCATCGCAGTGGATGATACGATTCACTACATCCATCGCTTTCAGAAGGAGTTTTCCAGGGACAGGAATTACATGGCCACCCTCTACCGCTGCCATCGCAGTATAGGCAGGGCTATGTATTATACATCGATCACGATCATTCTCGGCTTTTCCATCCTTGCTGTGTCAAATTTTGTTCCTACGGTCTATTTCGGTCTATCCATCGGGTTTGCAATGCTGGCTGCTCTGCTGGCTGCCCTTACCCTGCTGCCGCAGCTGCTTGTAATCCTCAAACCCTTGGGCCCGGAGGCCAAAAATAATGAACAGGAAACCCCATAAAAAAAACATAATCCCCCGGACAATATTGTGTCAAATGCATCAATTCGAGATATATTTGTGGATCAATCCTGTCCTGGACTGACTATTAACCTGTTTGCCTCCCTTCATGTTGCATGCGGGGAATATGGTATATAAAAGCGGATGCAGCTTATACTCAGAAGAGAGACTCGCATCTCCATGGTTGACAAATCAAGAACAATTTGAGAGAGTTGTATAATAGTGATTGTCTCTCATTACTGTACAATTTATGATTGCGCATTGACCATTGAGAGACTCGAACTGCCTATGATGACCATAAATTTTTTCGACCAAAGGAAGAAATGTACAACAGTTTGAAAGACGATATGAGCCATGCTCATCAGCCTGGCCCGGGCTCAACGATCCGCACGCAAGGACTTCCGAACCTGGTTCACATGCTGCGCCGGAGAGTTCAAGAGCTTGGAGAGAAAACCGTCTACACATATCTCAATGATGGAGAATCTCAAGAAAGCCGACTGACATATTGTGAACTGGAACGGAGGGCGCTCGCCATTGCAGCACATCTCCAATCGCTACTTTCCCAGGGAGAAAGAGTCCTTCTGCTCTACCCTCCGGGCATCGATTTTCCCGTGGCATTCTTCGGGTGCCTGTGTGCGGGCATGGTTGCCGTGCCAACCAATCTCCCCGGTTCCAACCGGTTCCTGGCAAGCATCGAGACAACGGTATCCGACGCAAGACCAACAGCCGCTCTCACCACGGCTTCTACCCTGGAAGAGTACAGACGCCAAATAGACCAGACTCCGGGACTCGCGACTCTCAAATGGATAGCAACCGACACCATTCCCGACAACCTGGCAGATGATTGGCAAGAGCCTCCCCTTGGGACTGATTCACTCGCTGTCCTCCAATACACATCCGGCTCCACCGGAAGTCCCAAGGGCGTAATGATCAGCCATGGAAACCTGCTCCATAATTCATCCGTCATCCACGCAGTCTTTGGTCATTCAACGAGTATGAGAGGCATAATCTGGCTTCCGCCCTACCACGACATGGGGCTGGTCGGAGGGATCATCCAGGCCGTTTACGCGGGTGGTGATGCGATCCTTCTCTCGCCTGTTCACTTCATCCAGAAACCGATCCGCTGGCTTATGGCCATCTCACGGTATAAGGGCACGTCAAGTGGCGGGCCGAATTTCGCCTACGATCTTTGTGTTCGAAAGATCACGCCGGAGCAGAAGTCGGAACTTGATCTGAGCAGTTGGGATGTCGCTTTTAACGGTGCCGAGCCTGTCAGGTGGGAGACGCTCCAACGTTTTGCTGCAGCTTTTAAATCCTGCGGCTTTCGGCAAAAAGCATTTCTGCCCTGTTATGGCCTCTCGGAAATAACCCTTATCGCTACCGGATGCAGCAAAAACTCCGAACCGACATTCCTGCAGGTGGATGCGCAGGCGTTGCAAGCCGGCCGCCTTATCCAGGTCGCAGAAAATGGGGAGCACGACTTCAAACTGGTTGGAGATGGGGAGGTGCCGACGGACCAGGCGATTGTTATCGTCGACCCTGAGAAGCTGACTCCCTGCAAGCGTGATAAGATCGGAGAAATATGGATCTCGGGGCCAAGCGTCGCACAAGGATATTGGAATCGGCCCGAAGATTCGGAACAGACATTCCGGGCAAGGCTTGCCGATAACGGTGCAGGCCCCTTTCTGCGTACGGGAGACCTTGGGGTCATCCATGCCGGTCAGCTCTTTGTCACCGGTCGGTTGAAGGATCTCATCATTATACGGGGCCTCAATTATTATCCTCAGGACATTGAGAGGACCGTGGGGAGAAGCCATGAGGCCTTGCGGGCTGGTGGCGGGGTGGCGTTTGCCGTTGAAGCCGGGGATGAGGAACAGCTTGTGTTGGTGCAGGAACTCGAGCGACAATTCATCAAAAAACTTGACACGGGAGCGGTGATCGGAGCTATTCGTCAAAGTGTTTCACGTGAGCATGGAATCCAGGTCCATACTGTGGTGCTCATCAAAACTTCCAGTCTTCCCAAAACGACCAGTGGAAAGGTCCAACGCTCCCTTTGCCGGGAACATTTTATCCAGGGCCGCTTGCATGTTGTAGCCCAATCTCCGGAGGCTTTCCGGAAAGTTGAGCCGGGGATGTCCCTCCAGGCATTGAAAGAATGCCGACCGGGCCGCATAAAGCCGGATTCGTCGGCTGTAAGCCTTCTGAAGGATTGCACGCGCACGGTCAACTCCATGCAACCAGATGACATAGAGACTGAATACGCACCAGAGCCCATTCGTACCATTGAGTCTTACATTGTCCAAAAGGTGGCGGATATCCTGAAGATTCCGCTGTCCCAGGTGGATGTGGACCATCCATTGAATATGCTGGGCATTGATTCTTTGATGGCAATGGAGCTGAAGACGGATATTGAAGAAGACCTGGGAGTCGAGTTTCCCTTTGAGGTGCTCTTTCTGGGAGCCTCCATTGCCGACCTGAGAGCACATGCTCTCTGGCAAAAGACATCGGGAAGAGGTCTTGAAGCCAAAGACGGACCTTTGGGAAAACTGCTGTCATCCGGACATCACACCAAGGAGACGGTGGAAAGGGAGGGCGCCCATGGCAGGGCCCCTGAGATACAACCGGAGTGCCTGCCGTTTGAGGACTACCCCGAATACCGGAACCTGCAGCGGATCATGCTGGGAATGAAAGCGCACGGTATCAACAATCCTTACTTCAGGGTGCACGAAGAGGCCAAGGCGGAAAGCCGGGAGCTTATAAACTTCTCCAAATATAATTACCTGGGTATGTCCGGAGATCCGGTCGTATCCCAGGCCGCCAAAGACGCCATCGACCGCTACGGTACGTCCGTTTCGGCAAGCCGTCTGGTTGCAGGCGAAAGACTTCTGCATCGTGAGATTGAGCAGGAAATTGCCGATCTGATCGGCACGGAGGACAGCCTAGTTTTTGTGAGCGGTCATGCCACCAACGTGACCACTATCGGCCATCTCTTCGGCAAATCCGACCTCATCGTTCATGACGCCCTGATCCACAACAGTGTTCTCCAGGGATGCATACTCTCCCAGGCGACGCACCTTTCTTTTCCGCACAACGACTGGCACGCCCTGGACATGATTCTGAGGGAGTCGCGACTCCGTTTCCGACGGGCTCTCGTCGTGATTGAAGGTATTTACAGCATGGATGGGGATATCCCGGACCTGCCGGAATTTATTAAGATTAAAAAACGGCACGGCGCCGTTCTCATGGTGGACGAGGCCCATTCCATCGGGGTATTGGGGCAAAGAGGCAGGGGGATTGTCGAACACTTTGGAATCAATCCTGCTGATGTGGACCTCTGGATGGGCACCTTGAGCAAATCCTTTGCCAGTTGCGGGGGCTACATCGCCGGATCCCGGGCCCTCATCGAATACCTGAAATACACGGCTCCGGGTTTTGTTTACAGCGTGGGCATGTCTCCGCCGAATGTTGCGGCAGCGCTGGCCGCCATTCGATTGCTTCGGCAGGAGCCCCAACGGGTGACGCGTCTCCATGATCTCTCCAAGCTTTTTCTCCTGCTCGCACGGGAAAAAGAACTCAATACCGGCGCCGTCAGCAGCGATTCTCCGGTTATTCCGGTGATCGTGGGAGATTCCTTGAAAGCCTTAGCTCTCTCTCAAGCCCTCCTTCGACAAGGGATCGATGTTCTGCCTATGGTCTATCCGGCCGTTCCCGACAACTCCGCCCGTCTGCGCTTTTTTGTCAATTACACCCATACGCCCGAGCAGATACGTTTTACCCTGGATGCCGTCGCTTCGGAGCTGGAAGCCTTGCAACAGGAAGGGAACGAGAAACAGCGCGCTGCTTCCTGATTTGACATGATTCTCAATGCACGGGATAAAATAACAAAGAGCCTGTTGTCGCTATTGGCCAGGACCCCCCTGCTTTATTATCCGTATTACCGAAAACACTTCCCATACCCCTCCGTCATCCTGATCGAGAATACAAACTGCTGCAACGCGCAGTGTGTCATGTGCCCCCGCGACACGCTTACCCGGAAACGTGGTTTCATGGAGTTTGGATTATTCGAAAAGATCATGAAAGAACTGTCCGGCGCACGCCGCAAGCCCGTCGTCCATCTGCACGGGTTCGGTGAACCGCTGCTGGACACATTGCTGCCTGAAAGGATCAAGCTCGCCAAGGCCTGCGGCATAAAGCATACCTATATCGTGACCAATGGTTCGTTACTGTTTGCCGAGACATCAAGAAAGATCATTGCTGCGGGATTGGACTCTATGAAGATCAGTTTTTACGGCACTGACGTAGAATCTTATCACGCCACCATGAGAGGGCTGGATTTTAATGTGACGCTGCAAAACATCAAAGACTTTCTGAGGATAAGGAAGGAACTGAAGAAAAAAACTCCGAAGTTGATCCTGCAATACCTGCCCCAGGAAACAAATGGGGCCAGAATAGATGAGTTTCAAACCCTGTGGCGCTCTCTGCCGGATAAGAATGGAGGCGATTGTCTGAATATCAGCACATTGGACAACTTTGGCGGCGGCAAGTCATACAACATTGTGGGGGAAAAGATAGTGTCTGTCTGTTTTTATCCCTGGACTGCCCTGTCGGTGCTCTGCGATGGCAGAGCGGTTACCTGTTGCGTGGATTACAATGGCGTTCAGGGCGTAGGAGATCTGAACTGCCAGAGTATTGAGGAAATCTGGAATGGGCCTGTGTTGTCCGGGATCAGAAAGAACTTCGGGAAGCTCGACTATAGCGGGTTTCCGACCTGCCTTAGCTGCGATTGGGTCCGCAGGCGGTAGACGAAGGCCGAATCACTTGCCGCCCTCCTCCCATCGGGTTGCCATTATGCCCAGGATGAAGACCACGGTTGCGAAAATTCCTATGCTCACGGCGTAACGCAGGGCGTTCTCGTTGTCGTGCAACACCATGGATGCCCGAAGGCCCTCATTCACATAGTACAGCGGCAGCATTTTGGCAAAGGTCTGCAGGAAGCCCGGCATCATCTCGAGAGGAAAGAAGCTCCCCGACAGGAACATCATCGGAAAGGCAATGGCGTTGGCAGCGGCGGCAGCGCTCTGCGCCTCCTTTACGATGCGGGTGAGAATCATGCCGATGCCGACGAACGTGAAAACGTTAAGCACAATGAACAGCGGCAGCCAGGCGTTTATCTGCAGTTTCACGTCAAACACCCCATAGCCCACCAGCAGCATTGCCGTGGTGGCTATGACCGCGAGCATGAACTGGTAGAGAATGTTCGACAGTATCCAGTCGGTACGGGTGATGGGCGTGGTGGACAGCTTCCGGATGATCCCTTTCTGCCGCAGTTCCGTGTTCACGTTCACCGTACCGAACAGGCTCTCGGTCATCACCGCCATGGCGATGATGCCGGGGATGAAGAACTCAATGAACCGGTATTTCCGGGTATGTATCGATACCTCTTCCGTCTTGAAGAACGGTGTCTTTGCGGACAGCTTCTGATTCATCGTGGCAAAAGCCATGTTCAGAATCTGCATCTTCTCAACCACCGAGCTTGAGCCGGGGTCGTTGACATAGGTGATGGTAACGAATGCGTTGGGATCGCCGAATTGCAGATATTGGGCGAATGCCTTTGCATAACCTTGGGGAATCACGAGGACAAGGTTCACCTTGTTGTTCTTGGCATACTGTTTGGCGTCGATGGCGGGGTCAACCATGGTTATCTTGAACTTCCCGGTATCGGCGAGGCCCTTGGCGATCATCGCCGAGGTTTCGGTTTGGTCGAGGTCCTGCATGCTCAGGTTGAAGATCAGCTTGTCATCGTCCATGAAAATAGTGCCGAACACCAGTATCAGCAGAATCGGGAAGGTTATCGTGAAGAACATGGTGGTCTTCTCACGGTAGAAGCTCTTAAAGCTTATGACCAGACTTGCAATGACGACGCGCAGGTTCATTCCGCCTCCTTGTTCACGGAGGCGCCTTCGTGGAGCGCCTCGCCGGTAAGCTTCAGGAAAACCTGTTCAAGATTGGGCTTGCGAACGTCCATGCTGAGCAATGACGCCCCGGCGTCTTCCATAGCATTCAGTATCTTCCGGATGTCGTCCATGCGCTCCACCTTCATATTGATGTTCCTGTGGCTGTTAATTTGCGGATCGAGGCCCATCTTCCCAGCGACTTCAAATGCTTTTTCATCGCCGCACTGGAGTGTGAGGATCAGGTAATCCGCATTGGTTTCTATGAGCTGCACGGGCGAGTCCATGGCAATGATCTTCCCCTTGGAGATAATGGAGACAGTGTCAGCAAGCAGCTCAGCTTCCTCCATGTAGTGCGTGGTGAGAAATACTGTCTTGCCATGCTTTTTCAGGCCCAGCAGGACTTCCCACACCTCGCGCCGGGCCCGCGGGTCAAGCCCGGTCGTCGGCTCGTCGAGGAACACGACCTCGGGGTCGTTCACCAGCGCAATTGCGATTCCGAGTCGCTGTTTTAAGCCCCCGGAGAGTTTCATGTATTGTTCCTTGGCCCTGTCCTTGAGATTCACGAGCTCTATCAGCCCGTCAATATCGACTTTTTTGTTGCAGAAAAGCCGCGAGTAGTACTGCATGGTCTCCCTGACCGTTATCCTGTCAAACGAGCTGAACCCCTGCGGCAGGACGCCGATACGGGGAACGATGTCGCGCTTTTCTTTCGTGACGTC
>MGTE01000042.1:42983-49995 GCA_001799275.1 Deltaproteobacteria bacterium RIFOXYD12_FULL_57_12 | reverse complement strand
CTTGCCGGCGCCGTTCGGGCCCAGCAATGCAAAAACATCGCCCTTCCTGACATTGAACGAGATGTCGTTAATCGCCTGTAAATCCCCGTAACGCTTTGTGAGGTTTTTAACTTCGATGGCATATTCAGCTTCTTTTGTCATGTATCGACATTTTGCCTCTGTAGATATTTTTTAATAAAATCCTTGCCAACGCCTCACATCAAATCAAATGGGCGATGGCAAGCCACATCTTCTCCCGGGGAAACGAACGCACCCAGATGGAACGGCCGGCGCCTGCGGGAAAGCGCACCAGGGCCTGCCTCGATAAGCGCACTGGAAAAGTATACCCCCTGTTCCCATCTATCGATGGATAGACATGGACCTGGAGCGGAGCCATAAGGTGGAACGCGCATCCCAGGGCCTTGACAACCGCTTCCTTGACGGACCAGAGCAGGGCTGATGCCCTTGCCAGGTCACCCCCCGTCAACCGCAATGCATGTTGAAGTTCCTGGTCATGAAAGACCCGGTGTAATGGGTATTCTCCTTCGAATTCATCGGTTGCTGCCGCATCAATGCCGATATCGGCCTCATCTCCGCAAAGAGCGGCCCAGACATGCCCTCCACTCTCGCTGAAGGAGATGGCCGGCATCCGGTATTCTCCCAACAGCAGATGGGGTCTGCCGAGCGGGTCGTGGACCACGTGAATCGGGAAAGCAGCGCTGTCGGACAAAAAACTCCGCTTCCAGGGGGGATTTCCCATCGCCGCAACATGGGCCAGGAGGAGGGAGACCAGGCGTTTCTTGTCTCCTGCCCCGTTCGCCCTGCATACTTTGCTCCTTTCGCCGTCACACGGCAGGGATGCATAGAATGCCGGTCCTCCTTGCTGATCAAAGTTCACTGCATGGATGGTTATATTTTGGCAATTTTTTTTCACATCTACTCTCTGGTAAGCTTTCACCGGGTGAGATTAAAAGACTTCTCTAACCACCAACATTATAATCGTGCAGCAGTGCCCCAGATGTGCACCCTAAAGGGCAGGGCATAAACTCCAGCGGGCCGGCGAGCTATAGCAGCGCTATGTGAGCCGGCCTGATCGCGTGCAGATGGGGTGCTGCTGTACCATTACTCAGTCTGAAACCCATTGCATCCGCATATTGACGACCTGCATGATGGTGCGGCCCTGATCGTCAATTCCTCTGGCATCCCAACTGAAACCTTGCTCGTTCTGCTCCCGCACACGGGCCTCCAGGGTGATCTGCTCACCCGCCCGGCATTTTCGCCAGAAGCACATCTCCCCGATCTCCATGGGAATCATGGATCGCTGCTCCGGCATCTTCATGGCAACGGTGTAGAAGCCGGCCAACTGCAGAATGGCTTCGAGAAGGTAGGGTGAGTATTGGTACTGGGCGTTGGGCAGATTGGCGAAATCATCTGTCTGCCGGCAGATAGTTCGTCCCCGCACCACGCCCGGACCTGCACCGTCAAGGAACTCCAGCACGCGATACCTGCCTGCGAGGCCGCTGCGGTCTTTGTACCATTGAAGCACCTTTTTACTATCCATGGGTCCTGTTAGCAGTTCGTCAGGCCGGATGGGAAAATCAGCGAACCCCTCCCCGGCAAATCCGCCGCCCTCCCCACCAGCAAGGATCACCTGGCCTTCACAGTGCGGGGTGAAGCGGTCGGTCAATCTCCCGGCAGGGGATATCTCCTGTGCTGCGAGAGAGACCTCGCATAATACCTCCGGCAGACCGGTGGTAACCCGGCGGCAGGATATCCTGACAGGCCGTGGAATACCGGGAGGACATTGAATCATGTCCATGAACCGCACCTGGCGAACGCCCAGCACCTGCAGGTAAGGATAGAGGATTCGGGCAGCTTCCATGAATGTCTCCAGAAACATGACGGCTGAGACCAGGGGATGCGTGACGAACGTCAAGGGGTTGTGATCCTCGATCCAAAGATCCTTCTCACGGGAGAAGGAGCGGAAGGCTTCGAGTTGTTCCTGGCGGATGTCCAGGCTGGAGATCCCCTCTATCATGGGAAAGTCCTCGGGGCTGAAAACCGCCGCGCCTCCATCCAATGTTCCATCGGGCAAAGGACTGGTCATGTAATTGAGTTTTGCCGTCTTCACGGCGGGGAGTGTCCGCATGAACATGACCCAATCGTCGTCGTCCAGGGAGACGAAGAGCTCCCGGCAGAAAAGCCCTGCAAGCTCATTGACATGGATGTACGATACACCCTTTCGCTTCATCAGTTCCCGTATATCGGGATCATCGGCCATGCCCCCTCCCTCGATCGGAGGAAGCATCAAAGCCTTGAACCGGATGGCGCTATTTCCCCACCGCAGGTTCCTGAGCAACGCCGACATCATCCGGTTGGCTGCAGCGTAGTTGGTCTGGCCGGGATTTCCCTGGATAGCGGCCACCGAAGAAAGGGCCACAAAAAATCGCAAGCCGCCCTTCCCGGCAGCCTGGAAAAGATTCCACGCCCCGAGGAACTTGATGTCCGCAACCATGGAAAAATCATCCGCAGTCATCTGGCTGAGGAAACCGTCCCTGAGGATTCCGGCGCCATGGATGATCCCGCGGATTTTACCATAACGATCTGCCACCTCGTCCATGACAACACGGACCGCCTCGGGATCAGCGACATCGCAGGTATGATAGGTGGCTTCGATCCCGGCAACGTGCAAATCCGCTAGCGTCCTGGTAATTTCCGATACCCGGCGGTCGTCTCCAGTTATATCCACTCCACCGGTCGGATCGAGAACCGTTCTCCCCAGAAAAACCAGGCGGGGCTTAAAGGGCGCAAGACTGCGGGCCAGGTGGGCGCCGATCCCCGTTGCGCCCCCGGACATGACGACAACGTCTCCAGGGTTCAGGGTAAGACTTGCCGGACCCCTGAAGAGCGACGGGGCGATGTGGGCCTCCGAGGTAAAGACCCTGCCGTCACGATGGGCCATCTCTACCATCGGGTAGCCCCGGTCCAGAGCATCGCGCAGTGCTGTGCGAAAGTCGGTGTCCTTCTCGATTTCCAGGGTGCGAAACTGGACTGAAGCATACTCCTGCGCTGCGCTCAGGAACATGCCGAGCATCCCTTCCGCCGCGAGCCGTCCGGGAGTTTCGGCATCATCTCGGCAATGGATAAGCACTGCGAATTTTTTAGCCGGTGATTGAAGAAATGTTTTGAGTAATAAAAACATTCCCCGTAAAAACCGCGAAACATCTGCCATGCTGCTTAATTTTTCCGACCAGCCTGCAGGCAGGGTGATAACCATTCCGGCCAGGGAAGCCAGATTCGATATTCTCTCTGACACCTGGCAAGATCCTGCATCCGTCAGAATATCATACCCTTCCTGTCCTCTACCTTCCGTCTCTACACAGAGCAATGGCAAGGTGTCAATCCCGTAATCCCGGCGGAATATAGCCCCGACATTTTCAGCAATAGCGTCATTCCTGTCCGGTGAGAGTAAAAGCACTGTCTCACCCCGGCTTAACTGTATGGGAGCCGATGCCGACAGCTCCAGAGGAACGCTCTTGAATACGAGCCGCTTCAAGCCGGCCTCATCCCCTGAGGATTCCAGGATTTCATCCAGTACTCGGTCGGGGTCAGCCGCCGTGGCAACAGGCACCAGGCTGGCGCCTTCTTTTGCGGCGACTATATCGGAAATTTTCCGGGCAATATCCCGCACGGTGCGGAGGCCGATAAAATCCTCCAGTTCGATGGTGATCCCGAACTGGCGTTCCGCAGCATCCATGATAATGGGAAGACGGCTGGAACGGATGGAGAGGTCCTTCCTGAGGTCCATATCTGGCTGGATCTCGTCCCGGTTGAATCCTGTAGCATCCATGATGATCTGAATAAGTGGTTCTATAGAATCCTGATGCTCAGACGGCCCGGCAAGGGCAGGAGCAGGGGCAGCCTCCTGCCTCTCCGGAAATGCAGAGCCCGGATTAACCGGTCTGGCGGCAGGCATCAGGACGGGGCCTTCTTTTGCGGCGACTATATCGGAAATCTTCCGGGCAATATCCCGCACGGTGCGAAGGCCTATGAAATCCTCCAGTTCGATGGTGATCCCGAACTGGCGTTCCGCGCTATCCATGATAATGGGCAGTCGGCTGGAGCGGATGGAGAGGTCTTTCCTGAGGTCCATATCAGGCTGGATCTCGTCCCGGTTGAATCCTGTCGCTTCCATGATGATCTGAATAAGCACCTCGATAGGGTCCTGCTGCCCAGACGGCCCAGCAAGGTCAGGAACGGCCTGTACGGCAGGGATCGCAGGGATACGCTCAAGCGACGGGGATGGTGATTTTTCGGGGGAGACCTGCTTCTGTTCTGCGGGAATCCCGGAAGCCCCAAGCATGGATTTGATAACCTCTGCCAGATCGGTTTCCTTGAATGTCGGGTCAAGATCCCGGCGGAGGGCTGCCAGGATGTTGGGCGTAAGAAAACGGCCGAAGGTCTCCATCACGAAGCGGTTGATTTCCCTTTGCATGATCCTCTCCGCCGGGGAGAGGCCCACAATTCCTGGTTCAGGCGGTCGTGACGAGGGTGGATGGGGGGCCGGGTAGGCGGCAGCCTTTCTGGTTGCAGGGAAGGAAACAAACCTCGGTTCTCCTGCAACCTGCAGAGATCCTTGAACGAAGAGCTGCGCTAGACCGGTCCTGCAGGTCGAGCCCTCTGCGTCAGGAAGGGCCGTCTGGATACATATCGATTCAGGGAGCGTATCTGCGATGAGATTGCTTAATACATCGCCGGGGCCGACCTCCACGAAGAGCCCGACTCCATAGTCATTGTGCAGGGTCTTAACATTGTCCATCCAATGGACGGTAGATTCCAGGTGGGCCATCAGGATGCGCCTGATCTCATCGGGATCCGATGGATACGGTGCCATGGTCGTGTTGGATATAACCGGAATCTGCGGGGAATGAAAGGGAATGGAACCAATGTAGGTTTCGAGCTCATCATGGATTACCTTCATGACAGGAGAGTGGAAGGCCATGCTGACCCGCAGGAGGGTGGCCCGGTGCCCAATTTCCTTGATTTTTCTGCACAGATCCCTGACCGGTTCCGTGTGGCCGGAGATGACAATCTGGTTCGGTGAATTGATATTGCCGATGTGGACATCGTCCCGTCCCTTGAGCATTTCCTGCAGCCTATCCGGGGGGAGGTCAACGGCCGCCATGATGCCGGGGTCCGCGTGCATGCCAGCGGCCTTGTCCATGCAGAGGGCCCGTTTGTTGACGATGCGAAACCCGTCCTCCGGGGAATAGACGCCGGCCAGGCACAGGGCGGTCAACTCGCCCAGGCTATGGCCGGCCATGGCCACAGGGCGGATGCCCAGACTCATGAGGTATCGGGCCATGGCATGTTCGATGGCGAACATGGCCGGCTGCTGCCACCGGGTCTTCTGAAGGTTTTCTTCCTGATCGTGGAACAAAAGTTCAAGGAGGTCAAATTCCGCTGCAGCTGCAGCCCGATCCATCCACTCCCTGATGACGGGAAAAGACTCGTAGAGTTCCCGTCCCATCCCTGCGTACTGTGATCCCTGCCCGGGAAAGACAAAGGCGAGCGGCCGTGCCGGCAGATCATCGCGGCCGATGAAAATCCCCTGCTGTGCCAGGGACCTCAGAACCCTGGGCGAACCGATTCCGGTTTTGATAAGGGGGGCTGATCTTTCGATGACTGTAAGCGGTTCCTCTTCGGATTGCCTTACAACAGCCATCCGGCACCCATGACCTTCGATCTCGGTCCGGAAAAAAGAGACGCCCTGCAGCCCGGGAAGCACACCTCTCGCCTCTCCAGCACCATGCGGATCTTCCTGCAAATCCAGAGTGGTGTCAGTCTTCTTTCGGGCGAGACCGGGCTCACCGCCCGGGAACACCAGGATAGCAGCGTCTTCATCCCTGGCCTGCTCCACCTGCACTACGTAGTTGGAACCTCCAAACCCGAAAGCGTTGACCTGAAATCTTCTTAACCGGTTGTCTCTGCACTCCCAGTCAAGCGGCTCGGGGCTGATAAGAAACCCCGATCCTTTTAAGTCTATTTCCGGGTCCGGATTCATATAATTGATGGTGGGTGGAAAAACCCCTTCCTTCATGGCCATAACTCCCCGAATAAGGCTGTTGATGCCCGAAGCGCCAAGGGTGTGTCCGATCTGGGATTTGAATGAGGTGAGAACCGTGCGTTTGGAACCATTGAAGATGGACTTCAGGGCATGGACCTCCTGTCCGTCACCTTGCCGGGTACTCGTGGCATGGCATTCCACCAGGTCCACCGCATCGGGCCCATAGGGTGTCCCCTTAAACGAGGCGCGGATGGCAAGCTCCTGGCTGACACTGGAGGACTCCACCATGCCCAGATTATTGTTGCTCGCTCCCATGGAGGTGATCACGGCGTGGATACGTGCCCCTCTGGCGCGGGCTGCACTTTCCCGCTCAAGGACGATCATTCCCCCGCCTTCGCCCAGGACCATCCCGTCTCTTCCGGCATCAAAGGGCCGGGAGGTCTCGTGAGCCGGCCTGTCCTGTCCTGACAGCCCGAAAAGGGCGCCCAGGGCGGAAAATTCCACAAAATGGAGATGGGTGAGATACTCCTCGCCCCCGCCGATGATGGCGGCATCGATGATGTTGTTGCGGATCATCTGGATAGCGCTGTGCAGTGCGACCAGCGAGGTGGCGCAGGCCGCAGAGACAGAATGACTTGGTCCCATGAACCCATACCGGTTGCAGATGAAGCCGGCTGCTGCGGAGTTGAGTCGGCCCAGGAGTGTGGTGTCGTCCGGGGCCATGCGTCCGGACTTCAGCTCGCGTTCAATACCACGCAACTGATCCGGCGTGAGGTTGACGCCAGCCTTCTTGATGCATGGAAGAATTTGGTGAACATACCCCCTTATGGTGAAATCGATGAGGGGCTGCGCCGACTCTCCCGAGTTCTGGGAAACGATAACTCCGATTCGCTCCCGCGGGATGCCTGACTCCAGGATGCCGGATGCTTGGATGGCTTTTTCCGCCAGCCACAGGCTGATCCTGGT
>MGTE01000042.1:42285-42957 GCA_001799275.1 Deltaproteobacteria bacterium RIFOXYD12_FULL_57_12 | reverse complement strand
CATGGTCCGGAAATCATGGGGGGGAATCCCGAGTTCATTACGGGAGACCTGAAAGTCCAGGAAGGCGCCAACTTTGCAGTAAGTCTTGTCCAAAACGAACGGGCGGGGATCATAAAAAAGCTCGTGATCCCACCGGGAAGGAGGAACCAGGGTGATCCCGCTTTTCATGGCCCGGCTTGCAGCCCAGACCTCTTCAGGACTTTCCCCCAGGGTGTTGACAATACTCATGCCAGTGATGGCAATCCTTTCATGGGCGCCTCCGGGCACCGCTGCCTGCTGCCGGCCATGGCCACTTCCGCGTGATGGGGTTTTCATGGGATGCGAAGCGGTCGTCGGTAAAGGTCCCGTTATTGTCTCGATGGGCTCCTTAAATGGCTGATGCAGCACAAGAGGGCCTGCTGCCAGCTCGCGATGAAAGGACGGCAGCTCCATTACCTTACTGATCATCCCGGCGCAGGCCCCACTCATGAATTGGCCGCGTTCCCGGCAGGCCTGCTCATCAAGGGGAACCCCTCCTGGTCTGTCCATGCCCCGGACCGCAGCGAAGAGGCTCCCGGCTGTCATTTTTTCTATTTTCGCGCGGAAGGAGCGCTCGTCCTGGTGACCTGCGGCAAATTCCCTTTCCAGCGATAAAACCGCGGCCGCTCTCGGGGTTTTCAAGGATCGCACCTG
>MGTE01000042.1:0-42277 GCA_001799275.1 Deltaproteobacteria bacterium RIFOXYD12_FULL_57_12 | reverse complement strand
CTGGAGCCCGGTGTTCCTGCCTGAAACAACTGTGCCGCCCGGAGGCGATTCCAGGATCATCCGCTGATAGAGAGCTGCCAAGGCGCCTGTTTCAATGATCTCCCGGCAGGCCAGATACGCGGTGCCCATCTGGATACCATCCGCTCCAAGCATGGCGGCGATGAATGCGGTCTCCCGATTGAAGATTCCCCCGGCAAGTATCAGGCGACAATTCTCGAACAGGGATGGTTTGAGTCGTTTCAGGTCCAGTACCCTTTGCGCCAGGGTGAGGGTGCTGTGGCGCCCCACGTGGCCACCGGCCTCATATCCCTCGCAGATCACGTAGCGGACGCCGGCTTCAAGAGCGAGCTGCAGCAGGGCCTCGTCAGGGGCGATATATATGACTTCCAGGCCGCATTCCAGCAATCCCCTTAACGGTGAAAGATCACCGCCGGCGATTACCACAAAACGGGGCTTGTGTTTTTTTATCCAGGCCAGATGGGTCTCCCTGAAAGGATTCTCCGCCAGTGACACGATATTTACCGCATAAGGGCGTCCTGCCATGATCTCCGGCAGGGTTCCCAGCCTCTTATCAAGGATCTCCGCGTTCATGAGGCCAAGGGCGATGGTAGGCAAGCCGCCGGCCTCGGCAACCCTAGATGCAAATTCGGGGATGTCCGTGATCCAGGTCATGGCCCCCTGGATAAAGGGATATCGGGTTCCCATCTCCGCTGCAACAGGGCTGTCCAGGAAGCAATCCTTTTTGTTTTCAGCGAGTTGGCATAGCCTGCGAATCTCCTCCATGAAGGAATGCACGGCCTCCCCGGTTTTCGTTCCGAAACGTTCGGCAAAGGACGCGGCAAATGCGGTTTCCACCCCCAGAGGGATGAGCTCGCCCGGGGTGAAGTGGCTCTCAAGAGGGTGGAGGAAGCTGGTACTCACCCGGTCTGCAAAGGCACGGCGGCTTTCCTGAGTGATCGCTCCTCCGCACAGCGAATTTTCGAATTGTCTGATCTCTCTGAACGCAATGGAGTTGCCCTTGTTGAAAAGGCGACATGGAACCTGGAGGTCGAGGCCGACCAGCTCGGTGGAATCCAGGCGGAGGTTGGAGAGAAGCCGGTGTTGGGCATCATCAACACCAACCAGGTCTGTCAGCCAGTGGAGGCTTTCGAAGACGATCCCCGTGGCCCCGGTGGACAGTAATGCCGCTGCCGCCTCAGGGGTGAAGATGCTTCCCCAGATAAGGATGTCCATGGTTTGCCCTGCATTGGACATTCTCTCCTTGACTGCTGCATAGAAAGCCAGGGTCGTCTCGCTGCTGACGAATCCGGAGGCCTCGCACCCTTTCAGGACAATACGCCCGATTCCCGGGCTATCGGTTAAAATCGCTGCCAGAAGATCCAGATCCCCGAGGATGGGAAAGAGACAGTACTCTTCCGACAAATCCCTCAATCTCTTCAGAAAGATGGAGATATCTTCCCGGAACAAAACAGGGTGGCATTCAACCCAGATGTTCTGGACCCCTGTTTTTCTCAGCACCTGCTCCAAAGCAGGATCCATCAAGGCGGAGGCGGAGATCTTGATATCCCGGAGCAGGTCGGCGGTGCCGGCTTTTTGCAAGGCCAAATAGAGTGGTTCGACCTCCATCATGGAAAAATCGAAGATGGTCCTGCTCCCTGTTTGGTGCGCCATTTGGAGCACCGACGGGATCATCTCTTCAGGCCGCCAGACAAAAGCAATGAGTGGAACTCGATATTCAGCCAATTTGCCTGGACCTCCGTTTGAATGCGATACCCTTGTCGTAGTACCCCCGTTCATAACTACAGTGGCATTCGGATGCCGATACAAACCGGCCTGCTGCGTTGCTCGTCGCTTACAGACCCTGGGTATGCTGCGCTCCTCGCGCCTTGCATCCCGGTTGTCTCGACATCCTCGATGCGTCCCATATTTATGGCCGGGGGTACTTAGTAATCATAAAGGCTTTCTATATATGCAATATTTCTTGTGAATTCTGGCACCGGCTTCCTCTAGCAAGGAGTTGATCGACTCGTTGTCCTCCAGGGTCCAGCCCAGCTCCATATAACGGTATATTTCCTTCTTCCTTGCAGCCTCATACAGGTGGCTGAAGGCCAGAAGAGGAAGCCCCAGTTGTCGATACTTCTCCTTGACACCGAAGAGCATCGCCCGCAATCCGGTGATCTCCCGCCGATAGCGAAGAAACTTCAACAAACCCGGCAGGCCGATGCTCCCGTTGAACCGTTTGAGCAACGGGTTGATGTCGGGCAAAACCACGCAGACCCCCGCGGGTTCATCCTCATAATAGAGAAAAAAAGCCAGGTCCGGATCCGCAATTTTCACCAGATCCCTTCCTATCTCACGTATCTCGTGATCGCTCAAGGGGACGTAACCCCAGTTATCGGACCAGCAGTCGTTGAATATCTCCCGAACCAGGGCAAGTTCAGGAACCGGATCCTTTACCCGAAATGGCCTGATGTGAATGCCTTTTTTGCGGGCCAGCCGTGCAGCAAGACTATCCATCCACTCGGGAAGCTGATAAGCCCCGTCTATCATGAAAGAAAACAGGTCCTTTTCTCTGGCGAAACCGCACGATTCGATCAAGTGGGGATAGTACGGCGGATTGTAGGTCATCATTAAGGCAGGCGGATACTCAAAGCCGTCAATGAGCAACCCCGCCTCGTAATTGATGGATGGATTGAGCGGGCCTCTCACGAAGGTCATGCCCTTGCGGCGCAGCCAGGTCTCCACGGCAGAGAAGAGAGACGACGCGACCTCCGAATCGTCACCACATTCGAAAAATCCCCAGATGCCCATCTGTTCGTTGTGGAACTCGTTATGATGGCGATCTATGATGCCCGCGATCCTTCCCACCGTCTTGGCGCCGCGCCGGGCCAGAAAGAGGATGCGTTCGGAAAACTCCCAGAAGGGGTGTTGGCGGGGATCCAGCAACCGGCGAACATCTTTTTTAATGGGGGGAACCCAATGGGGGTACCCGGCATAAATTTGCCACGGCAGGTCAATGAAGTCCCTGATCTCCGCTCTGCTTTCCACAGTAATTATTTCAATGCCGGTCATGAGCGCTTATAGCCAATTTTCTTTTTTATACCAGGCGACGGTCAATTCAGCTCCCCGGACAAGAGAAATCCGGGGTTCGAAACCCAATAAAGTCCTGGCCTTAGTAATGTCGCAGAGCCAATTCTTACAGACCATTTCCTCCACCTTGCCTCTGCTCATGATGGAAGGCTTTCCGGTGGCTCTGGAGAAGCATTCTGCCATAAAGGCCATGCCGGACAGCATCTGTTTTGGAAGGTAAAGCTTCAATGCGCTTACCTCCAGCGCTTGCGCGAAGATGTCACTCATTTCTTCCATCAGGTAATCATGGCCATCAGACAGAAAAAATATTCCCCCGTTCTCTGTCCGGGTCTCGGCAGCCAACAGGATCGCCTGGACAAGATCGTCAACATAGCACATGCTGATGTGTTGATCATGATCGGAGAGACAGGGCTTGATGTGTTTTTTGATCCACTTGAAAAGAGTATAAAAGCCTTTATCCCTGGGTCCATAAACGGCACAGGGCCGCAGGATGAGGAGAGGAAGCTCATGGGATCGGGCCAGGGCCAATTTTTCCCCCAGCAGTTTGCTTTTCCCATAGGGAGAGACCGGCTCGCAAGGATGAGATTCATTTTTCTTCTCACCGCTTTGACACGGCCCTGCTGCTGCCTGGCTCGAAAGATAGATAAATTTCTTGAGACGGGAATTGTTTTCAATGCAGGCCTGGACAAGGTTCTCCGTACCCAGCCCATTCACGTCGAAAAACGTTTTTTCCTTGACGGCCATTATCGCACCCGCAAGATGAAACACCTGATCGACGTCTTGCACGGCGTGTTTCAGAGAATTCTTCTCCTGGCAATTTCCGACTACAAATTCAACGGGGGAATCTTTCACCCATCCTAATTTCGTTTTATCACGAACAAGACATCTGACCTGCGCTCCCCGTTGAACAAGGGCTTCCACCAGGTGACTGCCGATAAATCCTGTCGCGCCTGTAACCAGAACCTTCAATCCGTATTTCCTCGGTAGGTAAAAAATTCAAGTGATTTCTATAGCATACGCCCATCTTGATGTCAAGGAAGCAGAGACCATCATTTCTCTGCAAGAACCCGGCGGCAGACTTTGGCGATGTTCAAAGCCGCCGAGTTATTCTGCAGGGGCGCCAGGCGGTGCAATGTGTCCATATCGAAGTCCGAGTAGGTCTCTTTGCCAAGCGCAACTCCGACGAAGGCGGTGGACGAAAATCTGGTGATCAGGGCATCGCAGTTGGCGATCATTTCCTCCGCGCTTCCGGTCGTAAACACCATGGCACCCGGGGCGTACGTCCTGATTTCCCGGGTGGCACGCTCGACATTTTCATTGGGATGAAGCTTGAAGAAAAGCTGCCGGTTCCCGGCGATCTCAACAGCCCTGCGGATGAAAGCCGCGCGGTCCTCACGCCGGAACAACTCCCTGAGGTTCGACGTACAGGCCAGCACGTAGTGACTATAGGGAAAGTTGTTGGTGCAATATTGGTGGCAGTTATCGAAATTGGGTATTCCCGTAACAACAATCTTTTCAGGACGCGCGCCTCTTTGGATAAAGAAATCGCGATATCCCTCGCTTGCGACACAGAAAGCCCGGTACGCATCGCTGAGACCTGTCATCCCTGTATCCGCCATCCACCGAGGCAGGAAGCGGAAGCGACTGGCAAGACGATACATGATTGTATCCTGGTCGATAATCCCCTCCTGCACCAGGACGATCCGGTTATCTCGAATGTTATTCTGAATGTATACGTCCGTGCAGGTAACCACCAGGTCGTAGGGCCCACTCTTTCCCTGGTAGTCGATGCGGAGGCCATGGTCCTGCAGATACTTCCGGCAGCGTCCCACCACCTTGTTGCCTGCGATCGTGAATTCGATCAACCCGAGTCTGCGAAGAATTTCATCAATGCCATGGCAGTAGAAAGGCGAAAAAGAATGCTCGTAGTCGGAAAGGTGCTTGGAAATCTGGTGCATCTGGGTTGTCTGATTCATTGAACCGCAGATGAAGAAGATCCTTTTTCTCATTCGTTCCCCACCATTGCTCATTAAAGGTCCACATAATAGAGTTCACTTAAATTCTGCACAGGTAAACTTGAGAGCCAGACCTGCACCCGTGCGTCGGATCGCCATGTAGTCGCCTTTCCCGGGTGATAATGGGATGATAAAAATTGCTTTCCGGCAATCATACGATAGCAAGCGCCCGAATGGCCGTCAAGAAAGTATGAGAAGAGGTGATAAGTAATCGGTTTTTCGCCCGTTCCAAAATTCAGGGCGGTTCTGTGAAACCGCCACTGACTCGCACATAATGCCCCGTTCCTCCCTTCCCTTTGCTTGAACTCCAGCCCGGACCGATCGGCGACCAAATGCATCGACTTTGGGATTACATTTCGATTGTCATCTCCAGCCACAAGCAGATGAATGTGATTTGAGCAAAAATTCTTTAGGAATTTTTCCTGTTAAACCATGAATCAAAAAGTCTCCAGCGTTGGCATCGGCATCAAGTTCTTCCCTCAATATTTTGAGGAGCCGCAGTATATTGAGGGCTGGCAGATCCTTTCGACATCACCATCTGCCCAGCCAGACATGTTCAACTTTTTGTTACTAAAGGATTTTTTTGATTATTCTCCCCGCTTCAGCCTGCTGGCATACCACTTGCGAGTTCTCTCTTAGTATGATGAAGGACAAACAAATGTGACTTATAAAAATTTTAGTTCATTATAATATTACGGGAGAGGTGCGTCTTCAATAAGCATTGCAACACCTTGAACTATCACTTTAACGGAAAAATTGACTACTGCGCTTTGCCTGTCAATCATTTGATGAATAATTCCTGGCAAATTCTTTTAGCTCTTGTGCCGAAAAAGCCCATTTCTGGATGGACACCAACTAGACAGGAAACTCGCAGCGAGCCTTAGCAATACAAAACTGCAACACAAAGGAGAAACGCCATGCTCGGAACAATTTTGCTCATCATCCTGATTTTGATGCTGGTGGGTGCATTACCTTCCTGGCCTCACAGCCGCGAGTGGGGTTACTACCCGAGCGGCGGCATAGGCCTGATCGTGCTGATCCTGATCATCCTGCTGCTGTTAGGCCGGATATAATACAGGGGGCTGCGCACGGTCCCTGAAAAGCATGCGGAAGATGGGAAAACAAAAATTAAAAAGGAGAAATCTATGAAAACGATCGTGGGGTTGTGGATTGATCATCGCAAGGCTGTAATAGTCGTGGTTTCGGATAAGGGGGAAAAAACGAAAGTGATCGAATCGAAGGTGGAAAGGCAGCAAGGACGTTTTGACGGCGTTCGTTCGTTGGCCCCCTATGAAGCACAGATGGTGCCGGCGGACGACAGCCGCGAGAGTAAGTTTACCGGCCAACTCCACGGTTTCTACGACCAGATCATTTCGGTAATTCGAGATGCCGATTCGATTCTGCTGTTTGGTCCTGGCGAGGCAAAGGGAGAACTAAAAAATCGTCTTGAAAGGGACAAACTCGGTGCACACATCGAGGCGGTGGAAACAGAAGACGCGATGACGGATCGCCAGATTGCGGCGAAAGTCCGAGAGTATTTTCAAAGGAAGAAAGGTTGAAAAAATGAATTTTAAACTTGTATTGAGCTTGATTTTTGCTGGTCTTGCCGCACTCTTCATTATCCAGAACGTCGCTGTCGCCGAAATAAGATTCCTGTTCTGGACGCTCTCCATGTCCCGCTCTCTGTTGATGTTTTTCATTCTTGCAATTGGCATTGTCCTTGGTTGGCTGCTGCACAGTTTCATGATGCATCGGCAGGTGGAAAAAAGGATGAATCCGGAGCCATAGTCATGGAAACGGTGGATGCATGCCTCGGTTATCACATCGGCGACAAACTGCTGCCGGCGGTTGCAAACCCAAAGACTCGGCACGCTCGCAATGCCGACCGGAGTCCAGCCATGACAAAAAAAACGCTTTCCCCGGAACTGCTCTATAAGATGGACGCTTACTGGCGTGCCGCCAACTATCTGTCGATCGGGCAGATATATCTTTTCGACAATCCACTGCTGAAACGGCCGCTAGCGCTGGCGGATATCAAGCACATGCTGCTCGGTCACTGGGGCACGACCCCCGGCCAGAACTTCATCTACGTGCACCTGAACCGGGTGATCAAGAAATACGACCTCGACATGATTTACGTCTCCGGCCCCGGCCACGGCGGCCCTGCTGTAGTGGCTAATACCTATCTTGAGGGCACCTACAGCGAGATCTATCCCCATATCAGCCGGGATGAGATGGGGCTCAGGAAGCTTTTTCTGCAGTTTTCATTTCCCGGCGGCATTCCCAGCCATGCCTCGCCGGAATGCCCGGGCTCAATCCACGAGGGCGGCGAGCTGGGCTATTCGCTCAGCCATTCCTTCGGGGCGGTGTTTGACAATCCCGAGCTTATCGTCGCCTGCGTGGTCGGCGATGGCGAGGCGGAAACCGGCCCCCTGGCCACTGCCTGGCATTCCAACAAGTTTCTCAATCCGGCCTCCGACGGCGCGGTGCTGCCGATCCTGCACTTAAACGGCTATAAAATCGCCAACCCGACCATCCTTGCCCGCATCAGCCGCGAGGAATTAGAACAGCTGTTCCGAGGCTACGGCTGGATGCCCTACTTTGTCGAGGGCCATGAACCAGAACTGATGCACGAAGCAATGGCCGCGACCCTGGATATGGCGGTGGAACAGATCAAAAAGATCCAACAGGACGCCCGCGTCCATAACAACCTCACCCGGCCGTATTGGCCGATGATCGTCCTCAATTCACCCAAGGGCTGGACCGGGCCGAAGATCGTCGATGGCCTGCAGATTGAAGGCACCTTTCGGGCGCATCAGGTGCCGCTCTCCGATCCGGCCACCCATCCCGAACACCTCAAGCTCTTGGAAGATTGGCTTAAGAGCTACCGACCGGAGGAGCTCTTCGATGATGTGGGCCGCTTGAAACCGGAACTGGCTGAACTGGCGCCCCAGGGGGAAAGACGCATGGGCGACAATCCTCACGCCAACGGCGGCCTGCTGCTTCGCGATCTGATCATGCCTGATTTTCGCGACTACGCGGTGGATGTGCCGTCACCAGGCTCCGTTCGGGCCGCCGACGCGCACGAACTCGGCGTGTTCCTGCGCGATGTGGCAAAGCTCAATCAGGAGCAACGTAATTTCAGAATATTCGGTCCTGACGAAACGCTTTCCAATCGCTTGAACGCCGTTTTTGAGGTCACCAACCGTCAGTGGGAAGCACGGACGCAGGCCAACGATGAATTCCTCGCCCTGGATGGCCGGGTCATGGAGATGTTGAGCGAACATCAGTGCGAAGGCTGGCTGGAAGGGTACCTGCTCACCGGCCGGCACGGACTGTTTAACTGCTACGAGGCGTTTATCCACATCATCGACTCGATGTTTAACCAGCACGCCAAATGGCTGAAGGTCACGGCGGAGCTGCCGTGGCGGCGGAAAATTGCCTCGCTGAATTACCTGCTGGCCTCGCATGTCTGGCAGCAAATGCATAACGGCTTTACCCACCAGGACCCCGGCTTTATCGACCACGTGGTAAACAAAAAGGCCTCTGTCGTGCGGGTGTATCTGCCACCCGATGCCAACTGCCTGCTCTCGGTCTGGGACCATTGCCTGAAGAGCCGCCACTATGTCAACGTCGTGATCGCGGGCAAGTATCAAGCGCCGCAGTGGCTGACCATGGACGCCGCGATCAAGCACTGTGCTGCAGGCGTCGGCATCTGGCAGTGGGCCAGCAACGACCAGGGCGCTACGCCTGACGTGGTCATGGCCTGCTGTGGCGATGTGCCAACACTGGAGACGCTCGCCGCCGTCGCCATTATGCGCGAGCATCTGCCCGATTTGAAAATCAGGGTGGTCAACATTGTCGACCTCATGAAGCTGCAACCGCAAAGCGAGCACCCGCACGGGCTCTCCGACCAGGATTTCGACGCGCTCTTCACCAGGGACAAACCGGTCATCTTCGCCTTCCATGCTTACCCGTGGTTGATCCACCGGCTGACCTACCGCCGCACCAACCACGACAACATCCACGTCCGCGGCTACAAGGAAGAAGGCACCATCACCACACCCTTCGACATGACGGTGCTGAACGATCTGGACCGCTTCCACCTCGTGATGGACACCATCGACCGCCTGCCGCAGACCGGCGACCAGGGCATCTCCCTAAAACAACAGCTTACGGAAAAGCTGGTTGAGCATAAGCAATACATCAACAAAAACGGCGAGGACCTGCCGGAAATCCGCAACTGGAAGTGGGGCAATCCCAACTGCTCAAAGCAGTGACAGGTTTGAGTGACAGGTAATTTTTATGTCCCACGGGAAAAGGCATCGCCGGAATCTGTATAAAGCTATCTTACCCGCGAACGTATCTCGCTTCATTCCGGGCAATCAGGTCACCCTGTTACAGAACGGAGAAGCTTATTTTCCAGCCATCGAAGCGGCCTTCGACCGGGCAAAACAGGAAATCTATCTTGAAACATATATTTACGAAAAAGATGCCACCGGACAAAGGATTACGGACGCGCTTACGCGGGCCGTCCGGCGCGGCGTAAAAGTCCATGTGCTGATCGACGGTTACGGGTCCAAGGATCTGCCGCGGAGCATGCTGGACTGTCTGCTTGCGGGCGGTGTAAAGACGCTCATCTACCGGGCCAAGATATCCCCCTGGACGTTTCGTCGTAAACGCCTGCGTCGAATGCACAGAAAAATCGCGGTGATAGACCGCGAGATCGCCTTTGTCGGGGGAATTAACATTATTGATGACAGGGGAACGACGGGCAGCATGCCCCCTCGCCACGACTACGCGGTTGCCGTGCAAGGACCGCTGGTTGACGTGATCCGCCTTTCCGCCCAGCGCCTGTGGTCACTGGTGGCATGGAGTTATTTTCGCAAAGGAACGATACTGGAGAGTGCACCGCCTGTTTCAACCTTCACCGGGGGGCACATGAGCGCGGCATTCCTGGTGCGTGACAATATCCGCCATCGCCGGGACATTGAAGCGGCGTATCTGCAAGCGATTGATCGGGCTCAATCCGAGATCATTCTTGCCAATGCCTATTTTTTGCCAGGGCTTAATTTTCGTCATGCACTTATCAATGCGGCCAGGCGTGGCGTGCGGGTGGTTTTGCTGCTGCAAGGCCGGGTTGAATATCTACTCCAGCATTATGCCTCGCGGGCGCTCTATGGCACTTTCCTCGATGCGGGAATTGAAATTTACGAATACCAAAAAAGCTTTCTGCACGCCAAAGTGGCGGTGATCGACGGGCATTGGGCGACGGTAGGGTCTTCGAATATTGATCCGTTCAGCCTGCTGCTTTCACGCGAAGCGAATGTTGTCGTTGACAACGAAGAATTCGGCGCGACCCTGACGCAAAGCCTGAAAAGGACCATGACAACCGATGGCCTGCGGATATTGAGAGACAAATGGAAACAGCAACCCGCCGGTTTACGATTCATGAGCTGGTTCAGTTATGGTTTGCTGCGATTGATGACGGGAATCAGCGGGTATCCCCGTGAAAACAGCCGGGCAATGAACGAGCGGCCGCCCGGGCTGTAGGTCACCGGGTGGTGGTGCATTGGATGACGCATAGGAGCCTCTTGCAAAATGAACGTCGTAGCGAGATCGAGAAATAATATTCTGAGCAAGGATGAGTTGTGAAATCGCCCGGAAGCATAGCAGGGCTACGTTGAGGACGATTTCACAAGGAAGACGCCGCGCAGGATATTTTTAGCCGATCGGAGTAGATGTTCATTTTGCAAGAGGCTCATAGGAGAGAGACTAACGTATGAGCTTAATCATCTATTTTCTGCGACATGGAGAAACTACTGCCAGCCAAACCGGCGGTTACTGCGGGACTCTCGACCCGGACCTGACCCCATCCGGGTATCAGATGGCAGAGGATTTTGCCGAGGCGCACAAATCTCTGCCATGGGCCGCTGTTTTTTCCAGTCCGCTGCGCCGCGCCGTCGCCACGGCCGAACCGCTTTGCAAGGCGGCAGGTGTACGAATCCAACTCAAGAAAGGGTTGCACGAAATTGCTTTTGGTCAATGGGAGGGTAAAAAGCCCGAGGATATTACTCGCGAGTTTCATGATGACTACGTTCGCTGGCTAACCGATCCGGGGTGGAATGCTCCCACCGGCGGGGAAAGAGGCATCGAGGTTGCCCGCCGCAGTTCACTGGTGCTTGAGGAAATTGAGAAAACCTGCACGACCGGAAATGTCCTCGTTGTTTCTCATAAGGCCACGATCCGAATCATGCTGTGCTCGCTGCTGGGCATTGACGTAGGGCGTTTTCGCGATCGCATCAGTATGCCGGTGGCCTCTATCAGCATAGTGGAAATTGGGCCGCATGGTCCTTTTTTGCACAGGCTGGGCGACCGGTCCTATCTGCGGGAGTCCCTGCGAAGGCTTTGACAAGTTTAATTGGCAGGGCCAGACGACGCTGCAGATGCAACCCGACAAATCCCTTAGCATAGGGAACCAAACCGCTTTTCGGCACCGAAAATCTTAGAGCTTATCTATAATTAAGCCCTAAGTCCCCATGCTGTCTTCCCTCAATATTCCGAGGCCCCACCACATATTGAGGCCAGACAGATCATGTCCGGCTCTCTTCATAAATTCTTCCCCCAGCTACATCCCACGTTCCTCCTGGGTTCATGAAAAATTTCGTCCGATTTTGCCTGGCCGGCATAACTTTTGCCTATAAGGGCAGATAACAGATCAATTCAACCGGAGAGCCTGAAAACCATCAATGAAGCAGGAAAGGGGAAAATGCCGCCCGACAGTGATAACAAACCACAAAAAAACATAATCGAGACAATCCGGTCCTTGTTTGGTCTTAATAACACGGCGCCGGGGAAAGATGGCTTGCCGCCAAAGTCCGGTTTTAACATTTGGTATGTCCTGCTCTTCTTTCTCTTCCTTACAAGTCTGCAGCAATTCCTTTTTGCTCCAAAAGTTGAAACGATCCCCTATAGCCAATTCAAACAGTACGTCGCCGCAGGCAAAGTGAGCACCCTGACCATTGATCCGGAGAATATCCATGGAACGCTGACGGAAAAACCGGGCCAGGGATTCACCACTGTTCGGGTGAATGATCCCGGCCTGGTAAAGGATCTTGATGACCACAATATCAACTATTCCGGACAAACTGAGAATAAGTTTCTGAGTTTCTTTCTCTCCTGGATCGTCCCGATCGGGATTTTTTTTCTGATCTGGCGATTCTTCATGAAAAAAATGGGGCCTGGCATGGGGGTCATGTCTTTCAGCAAGAACAAGGCCAAGATTTTTGCCGGAAGTGAAACGAAAGTCTCCTTTGCGGATGTTGCCGGAATTGATGAAGCCAAGGAAGAACTCCAGGAAGTCGTGGAGTTTTTGAGTAATCCCGGAAAATTCCAAAAACTGGGTGGCAGAATTCCCAAGGGTGTGCTCCTGGTCGGCCCGCCCGGAACCGGTAAAACGCTCCTGGCCAAGGCCGTGGCCGGGGAGGCGAAGGTGCCGTTCTTCAGCATCAGCGGCTCCGAGTTTGTGGAGATGTTCGTAGGCGTTGGCGCCGCCCGCGTGCGCGATCTCTTTTCCCAGGCCGCCAAACAGGCGCCCTGCATCATTTTTATCGATGAACTGGACGCTCTCGGCAAGGCGCGGGGGATGAATGTCATGGGCGGGCATGACGAACGCGAGCAAACCCTCAATCAGCTTCTGGTCGAGATGGACGGCTTTGAGACCAATAAAGGGGTGATCATCATGTCCGCCACTAACCGGCCGGAGATCCTCGATCCCGCACTCCTGCGCCCGGGCCGCTTTGACCGGCAGGTCCTGGTGGATCGCCCGGATATCAACGGTCGGGAGGCTATCCTGAAGATTCACTCCAAAAATGTTCTCCTGGGACCAGAGGTCGATCTCCGCAAAATCGCCGGCCGTACTCCGGGCTTTGTGGGAGCCGATCTTGCCAATCTCGTCAACGAATCTGCCCTGTTGGCTGCCCGTAAGAATAAAGAAACAGTGGAGGCGGCTGAATTTGATGAGGCGATCGACCGGGTGGTTGGGGGTTTGGAGAAAAAGAACCGGATTATGAATACGAAAGAGAAGGAAATTGTGACCTTTCATGAGTCCGGCCATGCAATTGTCGCCGAGTCGCTTGAGCATGCCGACCCGGTACACAAAATCTCCATTATTCCCAGAGGGATTGCGGCACTTGGCTATACCCAGCAGCAACCCACGGAAGACCGATATTTGATGACCCGCCCTGAGCTGCTGGACAGACTGGCCGTTCTTTTGGGCGGCCGGGTGGCGGAGGAGCTGGTTTTCGGAGAAGTCTCCACCGGGGCGCAAAACGACCTGCAGCGGGCAACTGACATTGCCCGGTCCATGGTCACCGAATACGGCATGAGTGATCGCCTGGGACTGGTGACCTACGAGCGTTCTCGACAACCGATGTTCGCCCCGGAAGGTTTTTCTTCCGGGAAAAACTACAGCGAGGAAAAAGCCGCGCAAATCGATGAAGAGATCGCCAAGTTCATTGAGGAAGCGCATCAACGTGTCCGGAAAATCCTCTCGGAGCGACGGATAGTCCTGGATAAACTGGCACAGCTCCTTTCGGAAAAAGAAAGTGTGCCAGGCGAGGAATTGAGGGCAATGCTGGCTGTTGCCTGATCGTGTTTGAATGTAAATCTGATGGGCTCGCAAAAAGTCCATCGTACCGCTTGCGATGGCTAAACAAAAAGTTCGATACACAAGGAGTAGTGGTGTCGAGGGCGCGGAGGCATACATCAGGTATGTCGAGCACCCGAGATCCCGCTACGACGCAGGAGATCGGACTTTTTGCGACGCCATCAAATCTGGTTGCAGAACCTAACGGTGAATCCGACAAATGAAATTATCCAACAAACCTCGAAATATGGCCGAGGCAAAATGGCTGGCCGGCGATACGACAATCGGGAAAATAACGGGATCGGCTGTCCGGGATCTGGTTCACGAACTCCGGACGCGCCAACTCGAACTGGAGATGCAGAACGAAGAACTGAGGCGGGCACAGGATGAGCTTGTGGAGGCCCGTGACCGGCATAGAGCTCTTTTCGATTTTGCGCCAATCGGCTATTTCACCCTTGACAGGAAAGGGAATATCCAGGCGGTTAACGTCTTCGGTGCCGCCATGCTGGCCACAGAAAGAGACGCCTTGCGAAAAAGTTCATTCCCCCTGTTCATAGACCAGGAGGACAGGGCTGCCTTCTTCAAGCACCTGCGACTGGTCTTTCAGACTGGCAATCGACAGAGCTGCGTGATCAGGCTGATTAAGGGCAATGGAGATCGATTGCATGCCCAATTGAAAAGCGCAATCCTGCCGAGCTGGGCATGCGAACCCAACCACTGCTGTATTGCAGTAATTGATGTTACCGAGAGCGAGAAGGTAGCGATGGCGCTCAAAAACAGTAGTGAAAAAATCAAGATGTTCGCATGGTCGATCTCCCATGATCTGAAAAATCCAGCCCTGGTCGTCCACGGTCTGACAAAACGCCTCCGGGAGCGTTATCGGGATATCCTCGACAACAATGGTGGAACTTATTGCAAGCAGCTCCTGAAAGCCTCCGGAGAGATTGTTGACCTGGTTGACAAGATCAATGAGTACATCTTGACCGGAGAAGTACCCCTCAAAATTGAAACGGTCAGATTGAGGGATCTTTTCCAGAATATCAGAGAGGAATTTGCCGGCCGGTTTGATCAGCGTCGTACAAGATTAGCTGTTCTTGGAGATCCGCCCGAGATCAGGGCGGACCGCCTGGCCATCCTGAGGGCCTTGAGAAATCTGGTTGATAACGCCCTGAAATACGGCGGTAAAGAGATGTCCGCAATCGAGATCGGATATGGTGAAAACAGGAGGCATCATATTCTTTGTGTTCAGGATGACGGGGTCGGAATAGCCTTGCAAGATACCCGCAAGATATTCAAACAGTTTATCCGGTTGGAATCAGCCAAAAACGTTTCCGGTTCTGGGCTGGGTCTGTCCATCGTCAAGGATATAGCGGAACAGCACCAGGGCCAGGTATGGACCGAGCCGGCTCCCCGGCAGGGAACAATCTTTTGTATGTCAATTTCAAAGCAGTTGTGAATGTGAGTAGTCTGGAATGGGACATGTTTCGGACACAGGAATAATCAAGGATTTTTTCTATCACAAGTGAGGGAAAAATGAGTTTCGCGATTACGGAAAGCATCACCTGGGTTGGCAAAAAAGACTGGGAAATCAGAAAATTTCATGGTGAGGAGTACTCCACCCACCGGGGCTCCACCTACAATTCCTATCTCGTCCGGGACCAGAAGATCGCGCTGATCGATACGGTCTGGGCTCCCTTTGCGGATGAATTCATCCGCCGCCTCGCCAATGAGATTGATCTGGCTAAAATTGATTTTGTTATCACCAACCACGCGGAGCCGGACCACAGCGGTGCGTTGCCCGCGCTCATGAAGATGATTCCGGAAACGCCGATTTACTGCACGGCAAATGCAGTGAAGTCGCTGAGGGGCCATTATCATCAGGACTGGAATTTCCAGGTGGCCAAAACCGGCGATCGCCTCTCGCTCGGCGGCAAAGAGCTTGTTTTTATAGAAGCGCCCATGCTGCATTGGCCGGACAGCATGTTCTGCTATCTGACCGAAGAGCAGATCCTGTTCAGCAATGACGCCTTTGGCCATCACCTGGCCTCTGAGCATATGTTTAACGATCAGGTTGACCGCTGCGAGTTGTATCAGGAATGCATCAAATACTACGCCAATATCCTCACGCCATTCAGCCGGCAGGTGACAAAAAAAATCAAGGAGTTCGTCGGACTGAACCTGCCGGTGAAGATGATCTGTCCGAGCCACGGCATCATCTGGCGTGAGGACCCATTGCAGATCGTCAATCAATATGCGGCCTGGGCTGATGATTACCAGGAAAACCAGATCACGATCATCTATGACACCATGTGGAACAGCACCAGGATAATGGCGGAGACCCTGGCGGCGGGAATCAGATCCTCTGATCTGGCGGTTACCGTGAAACTGTATAATGCGGCACGAAGCGATGCCAACGACATCCTAACGGAAGTGTTTCGATCCAAGGCAATCCTTGTCGGGTCTCCGACCATCAACCGGGGCATTCTGTCGTCGGTGGCCGCGATCCTTGAGGAAATAAAGGGCTTGGGGTTCAAGGGAAAAAAAGCGGCGGCTTTCGGCTCTTACGGCTGGAGTGGCGAGGGCATAAAAATTATCAGCAGTCGACTGCATGAGGCAGGTTTTGCGTTGGTAAACGAGGGCATCCGGACACTCTGGAATCCGGATCACAAGTCCCTTGATGGATGCTATGAATTTGGCTCTTCAGTTGCGGACCAATGCCCTTTTGCCACAAAGCAGAACGGTGCATAATCCGACAGACCACGGAAGGAGAGCACGCAGTTTCATTCGAGTTGTTATTTCTTGAAACATTTACAAGGAGAAGGCGCCATGGCAAAACAAATTCAGTGGGAAACAGTGCTCGACAAGGCCCTGAGCAGAGGAAAAGCGGAAAACAAAGCAATTTTCCTGGATTTTTTCAACCCACAGTGAATTGGCTGTCAACAGATGGGTGCAGTTACGTACCCCAACGAAGCAGTCATTACCTTCATCAATGAAAAGGTTGTCCCCTTACGCATAGGTTCCGCTGAACAACCGGCAAAGGATTTCAGTATCAACTGGACCCCGGCTCTGCTGATTCTTGATAAAAATGGCAAAGAGCATCATCGGTCAATCGGTTTTCTGGAACCAGAAGAGCTGATTTCCGCAATAGTTCTCGGTATCGGCAAAATGCATTACGACGCTGGTGAGTTCAAGGAAGCGATCACTTTTTTTGAAAAAATAGTGGATAAAAGTCCTGGGAGCGATTCTGCCCCGGAGGCAGTTTTTCTGGCAGGTGTCAGCCGCTACAAGAGCACGAAGAACGCGCTGCCCCTGAAGGAAGCCTACGAACATTTGCTGAAAGAGTATCCCTTGAGTCCATGGGCAAAACGGGCCTCTCCGTATCGTCTTCTTTAACGAAACAGGTTGGCCGCAATGATATCAAAACTAGGGAGAAACAGTCATGACCAAGAAAATGCAAATCTATAAATGTGAAATCTGTGGAAATATCGTGGAAATGCTGCACGCTGGAGATGGCGAGCTTGTCTGTTGCGGCGCGCCGATGAAACTGTTTGCCGAGAACACCGTTGACGCGGCAAAAGAAAAACATATCCCGGTGATCGAAAAGATCGAGGGCGGCTTCAAGGTAAAGGTCGGCAGCGTCGCCCATCCCATGGAAGACAAACATTATATTGAGTGGATTGAGGCAATTACTGATGACGGCCGGGTATACCGGCGATTCCTCAGCCCTGGCAAAGCGGCGGAGGCCGTGTTCAAAATCGACGCGGGCAAGATAACCGCCCGGGAATATTGCAATCTGCATGGTCTGTGGAAAGGATAATCATCCTATGTGATTTGAATATCAGGGGAGAGCGTTATGAACATCTTTGAATATGCCATGCGGATGGAGAAAGACGGAGAGAACTATTACCGTGAACTTGCAGATAAGTGCCAAGTGGAAGGCATTAAGACTATTCTAACCATGCTGGCCGACGAAGAAGTGAAGCATTACAACATTATTGCACAACTGCAGAAACATGCCGGAAAATCTCCGCCTGCGACAACAACAGTCCTGGGGAATGTAAAAAACGTTTTTATCAGAATGAAGGAAGAAAAAACTGAAATACGCTTTGATTCCTCTGATCTCGAAGCATACCGGAAAGCAATGGCCATTGAGGAGTTGAGTCGGAAATTCTATCTGGACAAGGCCGCCGAGGTTGGAGAGGAAGAGGCAAAACAAATATTCTTGCGCCTTGCCGGTGAAGAAGAAAAGCATTTCCGGATAATGGAAAATATTGCCGAATTCGTTGCAAGACCGGAGCCGGGAAATTGGCTTGAAAACGCTGAATGGCATCATCTGGACGAATATTAAGAGTCTATCCATAGAATAAGCTCTAAGAGAAGGAGGTAGCTATAGGAACTTTTGGCGCAGGCTGTGGGAACACAGAGGCATTCTGCTCAGACTCGTCATCTGCTGTTTTTCAAGCGGGCTCCTCCGCAACGAAAAAAGAAAGGTGTTCAAGCTGCGGCAGGGATACAAGCCAGCCGAACCTTCTTCCTCCATCGATGTCAAGGTCTGTCGTAAATTCAAAAGATATTTTTCGTGGAACTGGCATTTGCCGTCAATGCGGCGGCTTGGGGTCAGAGTTATTTAATGGAATCTGAGAAGACAACAGGAGGCTCATCATGCATTCGAAAGAAGAATTGTGCAAAAAAAATACCGCCCTTTATCCGGAGATAGGCGAATGCGGCCTCGACATTGCCGTCGAATTCGACACGCCAAAGAAGACATGGATAGTCGACCTGAAAAAAGGCGGCCACGAACTCAAGCATCACCTTGAAATACCGGATGCCGATGCCTGCATGGAAGGCAAGCAATGCGTCTCCCTCGGCCTAGAGATCGCTCAACTTAAAAAGAATATCGAGGGGCAGCAGTTCTAGCGATTTTTGTCATCAAAAAGAGGGCATTATGGATTACTCCATTAAAATTGGCGGTGAAGCCGGGCAGGGTATCCAGACCATCGGCGACGCCCTGGGACGAGTATTCGTCCGCGCCGGGTATCATGTCTTTTCCCACCAGGATTATGAGTCACGCATCCGCGGCGGGCACAACTTCTACCAGTTGCGGTTTTCGAGCCAGCCCCTTGCCGCTTCACGGAACAAGGTCGATATTCTCGTGGCGCTCGACCGCGAAAGCATCACCCGCCATGAGAAGGATCTGACCGTGAACGGCAGGATTATCTATGACGCTTCGGCGCTCAAGTTCAAGAACGGTGGCCCAGCCTTTCTTGATATCCCCTTTGAGAAGTTGGCTCTGGAACAGGATGGCGACAAGATCATGGTGAATACGGTTGCTACCGGCGCGGTGCTCGGCATGCTCGGCCTGGAACCGGACCTTATTCTTGAGCTCATCGCCGACACGTTCAAGAACAAGGGCGATCATGTTGTTCATGCCAACAAGAACGCCGTACGGGCAGGGTACGAGTATGCGAGACTGCATTGCGACACCTGTACCTTTGCCGTTGCCGTCGATGAAGTGCAACAGCGGATGCTGGTCGGCGGGGTCGAATCCATCGCACTCGGAGCGCTTGCTTCGGGATGCAGGTTCTATTCGGCTTACCCCATGACGCCGTCCACGGGGATCATGAACTATCTCGCCTCAACGGAGAGTGAGTACGGCGTTATCGTCGAACAGGCCGAAGACGAGATTGCCGCGATCAACATGGCTCTGGGCGCCTCCTACGCGGGGGTACGCGCCATGACCGGCACCTCGGGCGGCGGCTTTGCGCTGATGGTGGAAGGTCTTTCGCTTGCCGGCATGACCGAGACGCCGATCGTAATTGCCATGGGGCAACGTCCCGGTCCGGCCACCGGCCTCCCGACACGAACCGAGCAGGGCGATCTCGAGTTTCTTCTGTCCGCGGGGCATGGCGAATTCCCTCGCGTCATTTTTGCGCCCGGCACGCCACGCCAGGCATTCCATCTCACCAACAAGGCCTTTGATATCGCGGAAAAATACCAGATTCCCGTCTTCATCCTTTTTGACACCTATCTCGCCGATTCTCAATGGACAGTCGATAGCTTTGATCTGAACCAGGTACGATACATTGATTACCGACTACGGGGAGATGCCTTCAAAAACCAGCAGCACTATAGGCGCTATGCCTACACCGAGACGGGAATCTCTCCCCTCGCGGTGCCGGGAGACGCCAGCCATGTCGTGGTCGTTGACAGCGATGAGCATGATGAGGAAGGCCATATTATCGAGGATGCCGCCACTCGGATCAGGATGGTCGAAAAGCGTCTCCTCAAAAAACTTCCGCTCATCAGAACCGAGATCGCGCCACCTGACTTTTATGGAGACCAGGAGGCGCATGTGGTCCTCACCGGTTGGGGTTCAACATATGGCATAATAAAGGAAGCCGTCGATGAGTTGGCAAAATCAATGAGCATTGCCATGCTTCACTTCAGTGAGGTTTTCCCCCTGCCGGATCTGGGGCTCTTTGATTATGTATCATTCCTGCGCAAGACAAAACTTCCCCTGTGCATCGAACATAACGCCACCGGTCAGTTCAGCAGATTGCTGCGCGCCGCGACCGGCTTTGAGTTCAAAATCCAGATCAATAAGTACGATGGCCGGCCGTTCACGGTTGAAGAGCTGATAGGAGAGGTTCATGATCGCCTTGGGAACATATAAAGGCCAGACACCGGCGTGGTGTCCGGGATGCGGTAACTTTGCGATCTTGAAAGCCTTCAAGGACGTTTTAGTAGAGCTTCAGCTTGAACCGCATCAGATCACCGTGGTATCGGGAATCGGCCAGGCGGCAAAGCTGCCGCACTATACCCGAGGCAACACCTTTAACGGCCTGCACGGCAGGGCCTTGCCGGTTGCAACGGGCATCAGGCTCGCGAACCATGCCATGCCGGTGATCGTCACCACCGGCGATGGCGACTGCTACGGCGAGGGCGGCAACCATCTCATGGCAGCCATGCGCCGAAATATCAATGTAAAGCTCTTTGTCCACGACAACCAGATCTACGGGTTGACCAAGGGACAGCCCTCTCCCACAACCGGCGAAGGAACAAAGGCCAAGAACGTCCCCTTCGGCGTAATCTCCGAGCAGTTCAATCCCATGGCTCTCGCCGTGGCGCTCGACTGCGGCTTCGCGGCCCGGTCCTTCGCAGCCGACACGGCGCACCTCAAGGGTCTGATGAAGGAAGCCATGGTTCACAAGGGATTTGCCCTCATCGACATCCTTCAACCCTGTGTCACGTTCAACAAGGTTAATACCTACGAGTGGTATCGGAAGCGCGTGTATCACATCGAGCCGGAGTATGATCCCGCCGACCGTATCGCGGCATTTTCAAGGGCACTCGAATGGGGCGACCGCATCCCGATCGGCATCATCTACCGGAATAACCGCCCTACCTTTGAGGAGCGCATCCCGATGCTGACCGCCGGGCCGCTCGTGCATCAGGTTTTCGATTCGTCGAAGATCGAGAGGACGCTTCAGGAGTTTTATTGAGCTGATTGAGCAACCGCTGGGACTTCTCATTGATTCGGTTTTATGATTCGAAAGCATGATTGACTGCTCAAAGGGCAAAACCGGCCGGTCGATGTGAGGTCGGGAGGCGTCAATCTACCCTCAATATTATGAGGGTCCACCACATATTGAGGCCCGGCATATTACGGCCGCCTTCTTTTCTGTTCTCTCTGTTTTCTCTTCTCCCTTGTTAATAAAGGGTTTTTAAAAAGTTTCTGTCTGCCTTTGCCTGTTGGCATGCCTATTGCTAAGCTCTCTGTATGATTCTGACCATCATGCATATGCGGGTGTCTGCTGAGAAGCGGATGGAACTGTCCCAGACGATTATCTCGCTGATCAGCTCCATCAGGACGGAAAAGGGCTGCGGGCGTTGTGATTTTTTTCACGGCCTGGAAAATGAAAACATTTTCTGCCTGCTTGTTGAATGGGATACGCGAAAAAACTTTGAAACACAGCTGACGTCTGAGTGGTTCAAGGTGCTGCGAGGGGCGATGAGCCTTCTGGAAGAACCCTGTGAAATACTTTCTTACGAGAAACCCAAAACCGACTAGCCAATGAGGAGCATTATGAAAAAATCAACCTGTTCGCCAACCTTCTTCCCGTCATTCTGCTGGTTCCTCATCTGAACTGCGCATCGACGGCAAAGTATGAGGGAGCCGGAGAGTATATTGAATAATTACGATAAAACCATTGCTGCCCTTTGAGGCGGCCCGTACCAGGAGGACAAAATGCGAAGAATTATCTTGTCGTTGTTTTTTCTGCCCATTGTTGTTGGTCTGTGGATAAGCAACTGCCATGCCGAAGGCGCGCTAGAGGTATCCCTCTCCCGACAGGTTGGGGCAGTGAGCTACCAACCTCTTGATGACAACAAAATTCTGGCCTCGGTGCTGGACAGCAATGGAGAGACCGTTCTCGGCCTGACAAAAGAGGATTTTGTAATCAAGAGAGGTCCGCAAACCGCACAGATTCTCTCGGTTCAGGATTATGCCGAGAGTAGGGACACAGGTCTCAATATCGTTCTTGTCGTGGACAACTCTTTTTCCATGGAAATGAGAAAGGCGGTCAATCCTCTCCTTGAGGCGCTCCAGAGTTTTATCTCCTATGTTCGCCCTATCGATAACGTCCATATTGTGGTTTTTACCAATCCGAAGAGCACAGAGGATCCGGCGACTAACAATGTGGCAACCAGGGTTTTTCAGTCCAACAATCCTGCAGCCCTCAACCAGTTTTTGAAAGAAAGCTTCGAAGATACGACAGACGGCACCTATTTGTACGACGCCATGGTGGTCGGGCTTGGCATCATCCATCAAATGCCCAGCGAGAAACAAAAGTTCATGATGGTCTTCAGCGACGGTGAGGACATTAACAGCCGTGCCAAATCCGAGGATGTGGCGGGGGCGGCCAGCAATCTTGATAATTTTTCGGCCTATGCCATCGATTACATGGATAAGCCGGAGGTGGATCCCTTTCTGAAGTCCTTTGCCCTGACCAATAGCGGGGAGATTCGCAAGGCCCGCTCCGCAAGCGACTTTTTGCCCATCTTAAAGGCCTTTTCCACTACTATCTTCCACCGTTATATCATCAACTACCGGTTCAACAGCCCGCCGGAGGGGACGCTCTCTCTTGATCCATCCATGATTACGATCGAGGAACTGACCATCGTTGACAGCTCGCCCTTGCTTAACCACATCTACTTCGATACGGGAAAAACTTTAATCCCCACGCGCTACGTCAGCATAACCAGCCCGGAAGAAATGCGTGCCTTTGACGAGGAAAAGCTACAGGGAACCATGGAAAAATATCAAAACGTCTTAAATATTATCGGTAAACGAATGGCCAATCACCCGGAGGCGAGCCTGACCCTGGTGGGATGTGTGTCGGATACCGGCGTGGAAAAAGACAATATTACGCTTTCAAGAAATCGCGCTGAGGCTGTCGCCGCCTATCTAGGCATGTGGGGAATTGATCCCAGTCGGATGACGATCAAGGCCCAGAAACTTCCGGCGGTGCCAAGCACGACAAGGGTTCCGGAAGGAGTGGTTGAAAATCAGCGGGTTGAGATCACTTCGGATGATATGGCCATTCTTGATACGGTAAAAAGCACGTACTTCGAAGAGCAGGTCGATACAAAAGAGGTGCGCGTTCAGCTGTCCGTTCACGCGGAAGCCGGAATCAAAAATTGCCAAGTAACATTACTCGGTGATGGTACTCCACTGAAAAAGATCGAATATCAGGGAGAGCCGCCGGCAAGCATCACCTTTGATCTTGATTCCGTAGAGCTACATACCCTTGCTTCACTTGGCCAGATTACAGCTCGCCTTGACGTCATCGACAAGGAAGAGGGAAAATTTACAACCGAGTCCATAGTCCCGATCCAGATCAAATTCATCAAACGGGAGGAACGGATCGCCCAAAAGATGGGGTACAGGGTAATGGAGAGGTACGCGTTGATCCTTTTTGAATTTGATCGGGCGGAAATCAAGCAGCAGAACCAAATTATTATGGATCGGATCATCTCCAGGATCAAAGGGTTGTCTTCCTCCCAGGTGCAGATTATCGGCCACACCGATATCATCGGCACTGAACAATACAACCTGCCACTCTCTGAACGCCGGGCCAAGGCCGCCTATGATCTGATCATGGCTGCCGACCTATCCGCAGGAACAACAGTAAATCATCAAGGTGTTGGTCCCCAGGGTCCGCCGTATGACAATGCTCTGCCCGAGGGCAGGGCCTATAACCGGACCGTGGTTATAACTGTCAATTATGAAGCAACAGGCATGTAATTATGCACTTCCTTAATCCTGCCGGGAAGAACTTGTCAGCCCGGCAGGACGCGAATAAAGCAGGAAGTGCCTAACCCCCTACCCTGCGGACACAACGAACAATGAACGCCACGCACACGGAAGTTGGGACAACAACCAAAGTAAATTTTTCCAGGAAATCGGCATCCAGAAACGAGGCGAGCAGGGCCTCATGAGTAGAGGGGCGAAGATAAAAATTATTACGCCGTTTCCAGCAAGGAGAAATTTATGAAAATGACCGTAGGGTTATGGATCGATCATCGCAAGGCGGTGATAGTGGTGTTTGGGGGGGCATAGTCTTCATCACAGATATTCGTGGTGGAAGGTAAAAGGCGCAAAGAATTACTGGGTCGACTTTTCATAATGAGGCGGAGGGTATGATGACCATTACCAGCTCCATTGACCACGATCGGCGCTGCATGGTGGCAATCGCCAGCGGTCCAATTGGGTGGGAGGAAGTCCGATCCCATCTGCATGAGGAGCGTCTTAAGGGAGGACTGGGCTACCCCGAGTTAATCGACGCTCGCACCGCGACGCCGACCTGGTCCTCAGCCCAAACCCGCGAAATCGTCGTGCTGCTCACCGCCTTTGGCCGCGAATCCACGCTCGGCTCTACGGCAGTGTTGGTCTCCAGCGATTTTGCCTTTGGGATGATGCGCATGCTTAGGATCCTGCTTGAGGACGTATGCATCGTCATGCCGTTTCGCGACTACGACGCTGCCGAGCAATGGCTCCTGGAAACCACAGGGAGGCCGATAAAAGAACGATGAGGAGCCGTGTGCTCTCAATAACGCAAGCACGTTTCCGAGACAAGCCGGGGATGGCAGTGAGCTGACCTCCCGCCGGTTCATGGATTGCATGCCAGCGGGCGCGTTTAAAACTTTTCATATGGAGACAGCTCATGCAGAAAATCACCATGCAGAAGAGCCAGATCCTTGCGCTTGTCATCGTCGGGATACTTGCCTTCACAAGCCCTGCCCTGGCTGGAAAGCCGTCAAAGGCCGGCGACGGGAATAAGGGCGGGAAACACGAGCAGAAAGAGAAACGCGAGAGTAATGGGGGCCGTGATGATGGATATTCGCACAACCAACGAGGGGATGATGTGAATGTCCGCGTCTATTTCGGCGACCAACACCGGCAAGTCATCCGGAACTATTATACGGAGCAATACCGCTCCGGCCACTGCCCGCCGGGCCTGGCCAAGAAGAACAACGGCTGCATGCCCCCTGGTCAAGCCAGAAAGTGGCAGGTAGGTCGACCGTTGCCCCGGGGCGTTATTTTCCATGCCCTGCCGCCGGCGGTTGTTGTGCAACTCGGGTTGCCGCCCGCAGGACATCGGTTCGTACGCGTGGCGTCCGATATCCTGTTGATGGCGGTAGGTACCGGGATGATTGTGGATGCCGTTCAGGATTTGAGCGGAAATTAGCCGAGTTCTTTCAGGCAAACAAAAGGAGGATCATATGTTGTGGACAATTGCCGTGATACTGATAGTTCTGTGGGCGCTGGGACTGGTCAGCAGTTACACGATGGGAGGGTTCATTCATATCCTGTTGGTAGTTGCTATTGTTGTCGTGCTGCTCAACATTATTCAGGGGCGGCGGCCCATATAGCCAGTGGGAAGCTATGAACTAAAACAAACTGACGACGTTAAGGAATGAGCGAAATGAAAACATACCCGATGGTAGCCATCATTCTCATCGCTATAGGGATCGTGGCCTTTGCCTATCAAGGCATCACCTATACGACAAGAGAAAAAGTCGTCGATTTCGGGCCCATCCAGATGACGGCTGAGAAGACGAAAACATTTCCGCTGCCGCCGATCGTCGGAGCTCTTGCGCTCGTGGGCGGTATCGTGTTGCTGGTCGTGGGAAACAAGAAAGGATGATGTGCGGCAATAGGTTGCAACCACGATGAGATTGCCATGACGAACAAGCAAAAGGCGTTCGAAGAAAAGCTCGATGCGCAAATCATGCTGGTCAAAATGGAGCCCGAATCGATGTCATGACACCGAGGATGTGCCATCGTGATTACCCCCTCTCTGATTAAGGCACGGCGCTGAGAATAGAACGTGGGGCGAAACCTTCAGCTCGACCGTCGTCAGCAAAGAGACGGAAAGGAGAAAAACAATGAGTGCAAGAACCGCAACAAAAGTACTCCTGCTGTTTATCCTGTTTCTCCCGGCCTATGCCGCAGGGGCAGGCCTTGGTGAGCTGCGTTTAAGTCTTATTGAAGGTGATGTCCAGATAAGAACCGCTGATACCTCGGAATGGAGCCCGGCTGTCATCAATTTTCCACTCAAGGACGGAGACCAATTATGGGTCCCGGAAGATGGGCTGGCGGAAGTTGAATCCCGGCGCGGCACGGTCATAAGACTTGACGAGAGGACCGCCCTTGATATCCTTACGGTTGATAATGACGCCTTGCAGTTTTATCTGGACATGGGACTGGCTTACGTGAATGCCAAGGGCGAACGGGACACTACCCTCCAGATTGATACCCCGCTTTCTTCAATCCGGGTTTATAAGCGGGCTAAGTTCAGTGCGGATGTATCAAACGATGGAGAAACGGATATCTCCGTATATCTGGGCACGATTTCGGCGGAGAGCAGGAATGGCGAAACCATGGTTCGGGCCGGGAAGATGCTGTCGCTAGACGAATCTTCGGCCGATCTCTCACCGCTGGGCTCGGCCGATGCGTGGGAACGATGGAATCAAAACCAAGACAGGATCATTGAGGAGCGCAGCAGGAGCACCCGCTATCTGCCGGAGGAACTGGCTGGGTATTCACGTGACTTTGACAATAATGGCGAATGGGTGGATATGCCTTTATACGGCTTCGTTTGGAGACCAACCGTGCAGGTTACGGTTGGTTGGTCGCCATATCGAAATGGCCGATGGGTATGGATAGGCGATGATTACGTATGGATAGCCCAAGAATCGTGGGGATGGGCGCCCTACCATTATGGCAGATGGTCTTTTGTCCCCAGGCATGGATGGTGTTGGGTCCCGCCGCCCAGGAACGAGGTCTACTGGGGGCCTGGATATGTCGGCTGGGTTCGTACCGCTACATATGTCGCCTGGGTGCCTCTTGCCCCCAGAGAAATTTACTACGGACATGGGAATTACGGTCCGCACAGTGTCGACATCAATCATATCGATGTGAATAAGGTGGTCATCAATAATGTCTATCAGAACGTCTCGATCAAAAATTCGGTAACCATAGTCCATAACGATACATTTATACGGGGCAAGCAGGTTGATTTCAATGTCAAGGGAAACCCTTTTCTAAAGGAAAAAATCAGTGTGGGCCGCCCGCAGATAGAACCTGAGAGGGCTACAAGGCGAGCGTCTGTCAGGGAAATTCCCAAGGCCAAAGAACCGCCTGACAAGGTCAAGGAGACCAGGGTCGAGGAGCGGAAAGAGCAGCGTCGTCTGGTGAGGAAGCAGGACCAATCCGTGTTCTCGCCGAAGACAGCACCGCAAACGATGACGGTCGAAGAGAAAAAAGAACCGAGGCCCAAACTTCAGCGCAGAGAGAGGTTGAAAGAAGAAAAAACCCAAAAAACCGCTCCGCGAAAAATGGAGGAGGCACAGCCAGAGCCATCAACACCACCAACGGAGAGCAGGCGAGAAGACAAGCAGCGGTTGCGTGAAGACAAGCAGTCAACCCGCGACAAAGACGGCAGTCGGACGAACCGGCAAGCGACTCAGCCGCCGGCTTCAAGCGAAGAGACGCAGCCGACTCCAGCCGTAACAGAAGAAAAAGCAAAGGAAGAGGATAAAAACGAACCGAGACCCAGAAATCAGCGTAAGTCGACGATGAAAGAAGAGAAGACCCGAGAAAAAACACCTCGGAAAATGGAAGAGGCGCAGCCGCCGACTCCTGCCGTAACAGAAGAAAAAGCACAGGAAGAGGAGGCTACGTCTCCTTCGTTCATGGCGCCGCAGACGACACCGGACGAGGAGAAAAGAGAACCGAGGTCAAAAAATCAGCGTCAACCGACGGTGAAAGAAGAGAAAACCCGAGAAAAAACGCCTCGGAAAACAGAAGAGGCGCAGCCGCCGACTCCTGCCGTAACAGAAGAAGGAGCGAAGGATAAAAAGGCTCCGTCTCCGTCGTTCATGGCGCCGCAGGCGAAGCCGGAAGTGGATAACAGAGAACCGAGACCCAAAAAAATGGAAAAGGCGCAGCCGACTCCTGCCGTAACGGACGAAGAACAGAAGGAAAAGGATGAGGATGAGGAGGCTACGCCAGGCCACAAGAAAAAAGTGAGAAAGGGGCAGCCACCCGAGACAGAGGTCCTTCCTGAAAAACTCAATGAATAACAGCCAGCCATTCCGCCATCAATGCCGAAATCGGACGGCATCACTCTTCTCAGTTAAGGAGGTATTATGAAAAAAATATTGATTTCAACGCTTCTCGCGGCGTCCATGCTGACGCTGACGGCCTGTGCAGTGGTTCCGACAGGAGGGCGCGGCGGACCTGGACTAACGGTTGTACCCCTTCTTCCGCAGCTCGTGATACTCGATACGGAGCCGTACTATTTCTACAATGGTTTTCACTATCATTACAATAATGACCGCTGGTACTACTCAAGATCAAGGAGCGGGCCTTGGACCGACTTGCCAAGAGACCACTACCCCAAAGAGGTCAGGTTCAAAGGAAGAGACAGGCAGCATGACAGGGGCCGAGGCGACGATGACCGACGCGACGATAACCGGGGCGACGATGACCGACGCTACGATGGACGAGGCAGATGATTTTGGCCTGCCGGCAGCGACAACAGAGTTTACGGTAAATTAGGGATGGATACGGAGGCTACAAAATGAAAAAATTTCTTTCTGGAACAACACTTTTGGCATTGGTACTTGTATTTCCTGTTCTAACGATGGCTGGGGTAGATATAGGCATTAGTATTGCTCTGCCTCCGCCCATCGTATTTGCCGCACCTCCACAGGTAGTAGTGATACCTGAGACTTATGTTTACGCCGTCCCCGACTTAGATGTGGACGTCTTTTTCTACGATGGTTGGTGGTGGCGTCCGTGGGAAGGGAGATGGTATCGCTCACGGGACTATAGCTCAGGTTGGAGTCACTATCAGAACGTTCCTTCTTTTTATGGTGGGATCCCCTCAGGTTGGAAGAACGACTATAGGGAACAACGTTGGAAAGGACATCAGTGGAAACAACAACGAATACCCCACGAACAAGTCCAGAAAAACTGGCAAGACTGGGAAAAGAGCAGACATTGGGAGAAGCAAAATACTTGGGGTGTCCAAGGGTTGGAGCCACAGCAATCTAAACCTCAACATGGAAAACCCGAAAAAGGCAGGAAAGAAAAACACGATAACGACTAGCATCCCGCGCGGTTAACTATATCTTGAGCAAACCCGCTTTCGGCGTCGTCGACTGGCGGCATGGAAACGCCGGAGGATCTTAAACCCGGAAGACATTTCATCCAGGAGGATTTTTATGACCAGATACCTGCTTGTGTGCCTGATAGCCGCGGCGCTTGGTTTGCATGCTGCCCCTGCTACGGCCAGCAACGACAACGACATCGTGGCGACGGACATCTTGACGGCCGTTGTTCCCCTGACCGGCTTGGCCGTTGCCTATTTCACGGACGATACCGAGGGCGAGAAACAGTGGCTGCGCAACACCGTAGTGAATCAGGTCCTCACGTCGGCCCTCCGACTCGGATTCAACGAAACCAGGCTGGGCAAACGCCCAAACGGTCATGACTATGGTTTTCCCTCCGGTCACGTGGCGTTCGTGTTGTCTGGCGCGACCTTCCTGGGCGAGCGCTACGGCTGGAAGTGGGGCGCCCCCGCTTATCTGGCGAGCGCATACGTCGCATATGTTCGAGTTGACGATGATCATCATCACTGGCGCGATGTCATTGCCAGCGGCGCGTTGGCGTATGGCGTGGCCTTGCTCACGGTCACGCCGGAAAACGCGACCCACCTGGCCCCGATTATCGGCCCCGATTTCATCGGTCTGCGTTGGCAGCGCTCCTTTTGACGACCTGATGCAACATGATCAATCATCTTCTTTTTTGATAGTTTCTTTAAAAAAAATAAAAAGAAAGGAAAAGTCATGAAACGCGCAGGAAAAATATTCAAGTCGTTATTTGTGGCGCTTCACGTAGGTATAATAATTTCTATAAGTAGCGTGGCCTTTGCCCAAGGCGGAAAAATCTCGGGTTCTGTAAAGGATCACTCCACCAACCAGGGGATTCAATGGGCGCTCATCACGGCAAAAGATGTAACTACCGGTCAGGTGGCAGCAACCGGGCTTACTGATGCGTCGGGTAATTATGAAGTTACTGTTCCAGCCAAGGGTAATTACAGCCTCGAAGCGTCAAAACGTGGATATGGATATAGCAAGGTGATTGCACCGGATTTGATTGAACTGTCCGATACAATCCCGAACAAAACCGTCAATCTCTCTTTGGGCGGGGAAGAGTGGTTGGCGTACAATCCCGACGTGCCGGAATCGGCCATGTCCTGGGAAACGGGGGCCGGCAAGAGCTACCTTATCCCAGCCCTGGAAATTCCCGCCTTTCTTCTTCTCCTCAACGGGTTCGACCGGCTCGCTTACCCCAATCTTGAAGAAAATGGGGTAAAAGTTTACGACACGAATCTGTCAACCTTTCGGGATCATGTCTTCAACGGGAACTGGGGGGTCGACACGGACGCCTTCAACATCAATCAGTTCGCGCATCCGTATCAGGGGTCCATGTACCATGGATTCGCGCGATCAGCTGGTCTCAACTTTTGGGAGTCGTTCCTCTACGACAACGTTGGCAGCTTTCTCTGGGAAACAGGCGGGGAGACCACGAACCCCTCCATCAATGACCAGTTCGCCAGCGGCATTGGCGGGAGCTTCTTCGGGGAGGCGCTCTTCCGGATGGCCAGTCTGGTGCTTGAGGGCGATGGCGGCAAACCCGGGTTCTGGCAAGAGCTGGGCGCGGCGATAATTTCGCCACCCACAGGCATCAATCGCCTTGCCTTTGGAAACCGGTTCAAGCCCATATTCCCGAGCCATAATCCGGCGACCTTCTCGCGCGTACAGCTTGGTGTAAGTATGAAGTCGGACGTGAACGACCAGTACGCTATAAGCCCCACCGTCCGGACCGAGCCGACCGCGGACTTCACCATGGCCTACGGGCTCCCCGGGAAGCCCGGCTATAGCTACACGCGTCCTTTCGATTACTTCCATTTTGAATTCATCACCCTTGGCAACGCGGACAACCCTTTTGATGACGTCATGATCCGCGGCCTCCTCCTCGGAAAGGACTACGAGGCTGGCAATTCCTACCGCGGGATATGGGGCCTCTATGGCGGCTATGACTATATATCGCCGCACATCTTTCGCGTTTCCAGCACATCTGTCTCTCTCGGCACTACCTATCAATGGTGGCTTTCCCGCACGGTGGCGCTCCAGGGTTCGATCCTCGGGGGAGTTGGTTACGCCGCGGCCGGTAATGTCACCCAAGTGGGTGAACGCGATTACCACTACGGCGTCGCCCCGCAGGGGCTCGTCGGGCTCCGCCTCATCCTTGGCGACAGGGCCATGCTTGACTTAACAGGACGCGCGTATCATTTGACTGGCATGGGTGGCGCTGACCCTGGGGGAAGGGAAACCATCGAACGTCTGAACATGGGATTCACCGTTCGCGTTTATGGCCGTCACGCTCTAGGGCTCAACTACATCGCCTCCGTCCGGGATGCGCAGTATCCCGATCGAGCTGACAGTCACCAGTCGATTGGAACCATCAGCATTGTTTACACTTTTCTTGGCAAGGCCCGATTCGGCGCTGTCGAGTGGCGCGGCGCTGACTATCTATGACGGTTCGATACTATGGTTTGAGGGTGTCTCTGGGATTTTGATGGAGTCCGGCGAGGAAAGGGATGCACAAACTCGAGATAGGCCACCTGGAAACCAAATCGTCAGATTTGCCGGAACGCCTGACTCCCCTCAACTCCCCCCTCAATATATTGAGGTTCCACCAAATATTGAGGCAAACAGATCGTTTTTTAATTTCTCCACTGTCCCCTTTGTATGAGTCTAATTAATTGTTATTAAAGGATAATTCTTCAATCATGATTTTCTTTAACTTGTTGGCAAGCCAATTGCTTATACGATTAATATGATCCTGATTCATCGTATGAATGAAGCTCCTTTCCAGAGAAACACATGGAGCTGTCACAGCCGATTGTTTTCCTGATCGGTTTCATAAGGAGAAGGATGCCTGCGTTGCGACTTCTGCCAGAGTAACGGGGATGAAAACAAACTCAAAAGGAGGAATACCATGAAACCAAGCACGAAGGACCTGGCGGAAGGCACGTATCACAAAATGAAGGGCAAGATCAAGGAGGTCGCCGGGAAACTCAGCGATAATCCTAAACTGGAAGCCGAAGGCACCAGTGAAAAGATAGCCGGCAAAGTTCAGGAAAAGATTGGTCAGGTCAAGAAAGTTTTAGAGAAGTAGTGAACGCGGCCTATCATGAACCAAGGCATGTCGCAGGATTGTTTAACCGGAAGTCAGCATGATTTCTCTTGCGGCCGTAGAACAGGGCGGGGGTTCCCTTCTACATTTAATGGAATATGTAGATCTGACCCCTTCAGTCACAACCATTTTTTTCCCTACAAGTTATAGAGAGGATTAACCGCCATGAGAAAGAATATCTTTATCCCCTATTTAGTCTTTTTTGTGCTGATCGCCACCATGGCGGCCTGTGCATCGAAACCCAAACACGAAAGTTCGGAAGAAGTGATTCGGAAAACCACGACGACGACTGAAAGGCCCGTGATGGAAGAGAAGAAGACCACCACCACGACGACGATCGAGAATAAATAGAACGAGTTTCCCCTGCCGGCAACGGATACCCCTCTCCGGTTTTCTTCACGCCACCCTTCCCCGGTGCAAGAACACCAGTTGCCGGCAGGGGATATTTCTTCTCTAAAAAAGGGCCCGGTTAGTCGAGCCCGAACAAAGTTCAGCAGCTTGCAGGGAATGGCTCTGCGGGCTTCAGGCTTCAACCACAGGAACGTGGATAGAGTTTTATTATTGTGAGGCGGAGAGGCGGGTGAGCCATGTCAGGCGCCTGGTCTTTTCAACACGGTGAGCAGAGTGTGGCAGAGAGAAAGCGTAGAGTTACATCGAATGCTTATAAATTCAACAAAAAGGAGAGATTTATGAAAACAATGAAGCCGCTCGTATTCGCATTAGCCGTTCTGATTATGCCCTGCGGGTTATATGCCCAACAGGAAAAGGTGACTGTCAATACCACCACAACGACGGAAACCGCGGGGACAATCAGCGAAGTTAGACCCGACACCATCGTGGTTCGGTCGGAAACCAGTTCATCACCGATGAGCTACACCTACACGAAGAGCACAACCTATGTTGACCAAAATGGTACGCCCGTCTCCATTGAGACTGTTAAGTCCGGTCTGCCGGTGACGGTTTACTACACCCGCGAAGGCGATCGCATGATCGCCAACAAAGTTGTGGTTCAAAAAACCACGACAACGACCGAAAAACCCGGGATCGAACAGAAGCGGACCAGCACCACGACAACGACGACCGAGAGTAAATAGTTAGTCGAGCCTGTACAAACAGCCCGCAGGGAAATCGCCCTGCGGGCCTTTTACGTTTTCGGCGGGCGGAACGATGATCGGTGGCTTTTCCCATTCCGCTGGCGATCTGCGCTAATCGCCGAGGAGTTCACCAATGGGTTTCAAATCTTCCACCCGATCGCATACCGCTTTGATAATCATGATGATGGGCACGCCCAGCAATAAACCCCATACACCCCACAACCAGCCCCAAAACAGGATGCCGACGAACACCACCACCGAGCTCATCCGGCTTGCCCGGCCGGTAAGCCAAGGCAGCAGTAAGTAACCTTCGAGACTGGTGATGACCAGCGAGATGCCCGAGACCAGAAGTGCCATGCCAATCGTGCCGAATTGGAGAAAGGCAACGAGCGCCGTGCCCCCGGTAATGATGACCGGACCGAGATAGGGGATAGTATTGAATACCCCGGCGGCGATTCCCCAAATTGCCGCATGCTCCAGGCCGACCCAGACAAACGCGAGCCAGGTCAGCACGCCGACCAGCATACTGGTGACAATCTGCACCAGCAGATAGCGTTGAATCTGGTTGGTAATTTCATCCAGCACCCGGAGCGTAATTTTTTTCTTGCTGAGGGTGGGACCGGTGATCTTGACCAATTTGCGCCGGAACGTGTCACCCGAAACCAGCATAAAATATGCCAGAAACAATACAATTGTAAGCTGGCCGGCAAACGCGACTGCACCCTTGGTTCCCATCCAAAGGTAGTCTTTGACATTAAGTTTGGGTTTTTCGATCTGCACCCGTGTCACCCCACGCGGGGCGTCAGGGGCCGGAGCGCCAGTCTCGCTCGCTGCCCGCTCAAGTTGGGTGGCTGTTTTTTGTACGTTCTCCATCGTGCCTTTGGACGTTCCCCGTTCTTTGAACCTTGCCAGGCGAACCTTCTGCGCAGCGTCGGGAAGAGTTTCGATCAGCTTGGCAGCATCGTCGCTGAGCGAATAAACCAGAGAGCCTGTCCCTCCGACAATACCGAGCAACAACAAAGCGGCCCCGATAGCGCGCGGGATTCGCCATTTTTCCATCAGGTTGACCGGGGGAGAAAGCGCATAGCTGATCATCACGCCCAACATCAGCGGGATGAAAACCGCACTGGCCCAATGCAGCACGAAGATGACCGCAAGCAATGCGAGCAGCACGAGCGAAAAACTATAGACATCAACCGGCGTGCGCAACACCGAAGGAGCCGGCTCCGGAAATTCCGGCCCGTCGTTGTCCCGGACACTGTCCGTCTTGGGTGAAAGCTTGTCGTTCATTCCTAACCCCTTTTTTGCACTCTTTCGCGGCCGGCCCCCTGGACCATACTGAGAATGGTACCATGCCCTGATGTTCTGTTGCCCTGAAGAACTTGGCCCAACGAAAAACACAGAAAAAAACGAACACGGGAGATTTTCATGAAAAGATACCATATGACAATCATCAAACCTTTCTATTTCTTCTTTCTGTTCGTTTTCATTTTGCCCATCAGCAATGGATGTGCGACCTTGCCGAACGTCTCTAAAATGATCGACGAGGCACCGACTGCACAGGAACCTCGTCAAATTGTCTCGTCCAAGGGCCAGTTATCTCACGAGAAAAGCAGGGCGGTCATGGAACGGCTGAAGCGATCGGTCTACCCAACGGACATTTTGGAACGCCACACTGCAGTGCTCGAATCAATCACCGAAAGCCCGCTGACAAAGGGGAACAAAGTCACTCTGCTGGCCGATGGTCAGGCGACCTATGCCGCCATGTTCAAAGCCATAAAGAATGCCAAAGACCATATCAACCTTGAAAGCTACCTCATTGAAGATGATGAAACCGGCCGCACGTTTGCCGATCTGCTGGTGCAAAAACAGGCGGAAGGGGTCCAGGTTGCTGTCATTTATGACAGCGTGGGCAGTATGAATACGCCCGCTCCTTTTTTTCAACGCCTGCGCGACAGCGGCATACAGGTGATCGGATTCAATCCGATAAATCCACTGGCGACCTCGGAAAAGTGGGGACTGACCCACCGGGATCACCGCAAAATTTTGATAGCCGACGGCAAAGTCGCCATTATCGGTGGTATCAACATCAGCAGGGTTTATTCGAGCAGTCCTTTCAAACGGAAACGACACGAAAAGGCGCCAATCCACTGGCGCGATACCGACGTTCAAATTGAAGGCCCTGCTGTGGCTGAATGCCAAAAACTCTTTTTTGACACCTGGCAGAAGCAGAAAGGCCCGGACCTTTCGGGAACAAAGTATTTCCCTGATCTGAAAGAAGAGGGAAATGCCCTGGTGCAGGTGGTCGGCAGCACCCCGGGACAGAGCAACAGGCTCCCCTTTATTATGTATGTGTCAGCCATCACTTTTGCTGAGCATTCGATTCACATGACGAGTTCCTATTTCATCCCTGACGACCAGATAATAAAGGCCCTTACTGATGCTGCCAGGCGCGGTGTTGACGTAAAGATCGTTCTCCCCGGGACCAGCGATTCTCGGTTGGCATTATATGCACAGCGGTATCATTATCCCGAGTTGTTGAAATCGGGGGTGAAGTTATACGAACACAGCACTTCCCTGCTGCACGCGAAAACCGCGGTGGTTGACAAGGTCTGGTCAACAGTCGGTTCAACCAACATGGACTTCCTGAGCTTATTAAACAATGACGAGGTAAATGCGGTTATCCTGAGTCGCGAGTTTGCCGTCGAAATGGAGAAGCTGTTTACCGGGGATCTCGCGGAGTCCGATCAGATTCTATGGGATGAGTGGAAAAACGGCCCCTTGTTGCCCAAAATCAGGGCGTGGTTTGTGAATTTATTCATCCAATGGTTATAACATTTCGTCACAGGTGGATTCATTATGGTGGAAGAGAGTCATGTGAATCAGATGTATCAGTGCAGAAACCTTCTGAAATCCTTCTTGTTCATGGTCGCAGTTGCGATTCTTGTTTCTGCCGGTTCCGCTTCGGCTGTCGAAAATCCTCGGCAGTGCGAAGATATCCTTCTCGACACCTATCACGGGAATTTGGCCAAATTGGCGACAAACAGCTTCGGCCTTCCTCTCTTTCTGGAGTCTTTTGAGCGGGATGACAGGGTGGAGGTGGATGTCTACGGGATATTCGATCAACCCTTCAGCAGTGTTGCCAACGTGCTCAAGGTTCCGGCAAACTGGTGTGATATCGTAACCCTCTCTCCCAATGTCAAGGCATGCACCTACAGGGTGCAGCCCGGCGTACCACTGTTGACCTTTTACATCGGCAAAAAAGTCTATCAACCTCCGGAAGACACAGACCAAGTCCTTTACCATTACCGGGTCGTTGATCAGCAGCCAGGGTATCTTGATATCATGCTTAATGCTGATGAAGGCCCTTTAGGCACACAGGACCACAGGATGAGGTTCGAGGCCCTGCCCCTTGATGGAGGAAGGACCTTTGTCCACGTCAGTTATTCATACAATGACAGTGTTGTGCTTCGCCTCACGGAAAAAATCTATTTTGCGATACTCGGTCGGGACAAGGTAGGATTCACGGAGATCGGTACAGACAGCCACGGTAACCCCGTCTATATCGGCGGACCACGTGGCGCGGTCGAGCGTAATGCTGTCCGGTACTATTTCGCGATCCAGTCCTTCATGTCTACGTTGCAGTATCCCGAAAAAAATCGTTTCAGCATCAGAATCAGCGAGTGGTATGATCTTACAACCCGCTACAGGAAGCAGCTCTTCGATCTGGATAAAAAGGACTACCTCGCATTCAAGATAAAAGAACATATAAACCAGGTGACGCTTCAGCAGTCGATCGGGACGGGTCATCAGTAAGGGCCTGTAAAGAAATAACTGTCACAAGAAGGCGCTCAGATTGGGGTCAGATTTGGTTGCGCCGATCGCCCAGAGATGAACGCGTCAGTTCAACCCAAAACGCTTCCCTCAATATTATGAGGGCCCACCACATATTGAGGCCAGAAGAATCCTTGTCGGCCTTCCTTTCCGTTCTCTCCGCTTCCTCTCACCCCTTGCTACTAAAGGGTTTTCCATAAGTTTCTGCCTGATTTCGCCTGCTGGCATGCTTATTGCTATAACTCTCTGTATGATTCTGGTCTTCATGCATATGCGGGTGTCTGCTCACAAATAACCTGGGAGAAAAAATGATACCAGTGATTGATATCTTTCTGACCGTGATCACGATCTGTCTTGTTACCCTGGTTGCCGTTATAGTGCCGACCCAGATTCAGATCAAACAAAGCGCCCGTAGGATCGATGCCCTGATCGACAGTCTCAATCAGGAGCTGCCACCGCTCCTCCGGTCTCTGGCCCACACCTCAAGAGAAATCCAGACCCTTACCGAAACCATCAAGAACAAGGCCGACAGGACAGACAAAGTGATTGAAAGGGCCAAAGAGGCGGCCGACAACCTATTTATCACTACCAGCATAGTGAAGAACAGCATCGCCCCGATTTATACCCAGATAAGCGGATTCTCCGTTGGGGTACGGGCCTTTCTCCATTACCTTACAAATCCAGATAAACACAGTTAACAGGAGGTATTACAATGGATAGAAACGATTGCAGCCAAACTGGAGTAGTTTTCCTTTCCTTTCTTACCGGTGCCATGGTGGGCGCCACCGCCGCTCTGCTGTTCGCCCCCCGTTCCGGCAAGGATACCAGGGAAAAAATCGCCGAATTCGGCACTGAAATCAAAGGGAAAATAAACGAACTACCCGAGCAGCTCAAGACTCAGGCGGCGCCTCTGGTCAACTATGGCAAGGACATAATCGCGAAAGGCGAACACTATGTGGATGACCAGAAAAAAATACTGTCCGCCGCCTATGAGGCCGGTAAGGAGGCAATGAAACACGAAAAGGAGACCCTGGCCGCCTCGATAAAGGGCCAGGAAAAGGGCTGACAAATGCGGTGGTCCCAAGTCTTTGGATAAGCCTGATCCGGATAAACCGGAAATAAGTCCCTTAAAACTACCACGCCCAGAATGTCTTGTAGCAATGAGGTTATTAAAAATCTTAGCACAAATTGTTAACTCTCAACCGGTAAGGGACTAATCAGGCGGGATAACCCCTGGTAAGTTTCAACATAAAGGTCTCAGACAGCCAAAGGATAAGAGACGGTTCCCGACGGTGGAATCGGTCACGGGCGCTGCGCGATGCTCAAACACCATCATCGGCTATCTGCTGCCCGGCACCAGCGGCATCCAGGCGCTAAAAATCCTTCGTGAAGATCCGGCGACGGCGCACATACCGGTGCTTGCCATCAGTGCCAATACCATGCCGCACGATATACAGAAAGGTCTGTAGGCAGGATTCTTCCGCTATCTCACCAATCCGATTAACGTCAACGAGTTCATGGAGGCGCTGGACATGGCGCTGGAACTTGCGGGGGGGGGAATCGGATAAGGCACTGCAATTCTCATGATAAGTCCATCCGACATTCTGCACGGCAACGTCCTGATCGTCGACGATCAGGACGTTGATGTCCTTCTGCTCGAGCAGATGCTGCGCGGTGCCGGCTATGTTTCCATCACGTCCACGATGAATCCAGGCGAGGTCTGCGAGCTTCACCTCAAAAACCGCTACGACCTGATCCTGCTCGATCTGCAGATGCCCGGCACCGACGGATTTCAGGTGATGGAAAGCCTGAAAGAAATCGAAACGGATGGCTACCTGCCGGTGCTGGCCGTTACCGCCCAACCGGCTCTCAAGTTACGCGCGCTGCAAGGCGGCGCGAAAGATTTCGTCAGCAAACCGTTTGATCTGGCCGAGGTGTTGATGCGGGTTCACAACATGTTGGAAGTTCGCCTGTTGCACAAGGCGGCGCGCAATCACGGCAAGATGCTGGAATCCCTGGCTCTGCATGACCCGCTGACAGGACTTGCGAACAGACGACTCCTAACCGATAGAATATCGATGGCCCTGGTCCATGCGCGAAGAAACAAGAGCGCCATGGCGATGGTGTATCTGGATCTGGACGGCTTCAAGCAGATCAACGACACATTGGGGCACGGCACTGGGGACGTTCTGCTAAAAATGGTCTCGGGGCGCCTGGTAGCAACGGTGCGCGCAGAGGATACGGTGGCGCGCCTGGGCGGTGACGAATTCATAATAGCACTGTGGCACATCAGCGGTTCCGACTATGCGGCCACGGTGGCGGCAAAAGTGATCAAGGCCGTGTCGCAACCTTATGACATTGAGGGCCATACCGTTAACATAACCGTCAGCGCAGGTGTAAGTATCTATCCAGTTCATGGCGAGGACGCGGACACACTGATGAAGAATGCGGACCTGGCCTTGTACAAGGCCAAATCCGCGGGCAAAAACGCCTATCGAATCTCGGAGAGCAAAGACCTGTCAGCGGTAGCGCGCAATCAACAGGACTCTCCAGCCTTCAGCACGCCATTGCCGGATGCGTCAAAAAAACAGAAGGATCATCGATAAATGGTTCATTTATCCGATATTTTTAATGCCAATATTCTGATCGTAGACGATCAGGAAGCCAATGTGCTGCTGCTCGAGCAAATGCTGAGCGCTGCCGGCTATATTTGCATCGCATCTACGATGGACCCGCTTGAGGTCTGCGAGCTGCACCGCAAGAATGACTACGACCTGATTTTGCTTGATCTGCAGATGCCCGACATGGATGGATTCCAGGTAATGCAAGGCCTGAAGGAGATCAAAATAGACAGCTACGTTCCGGTCCTTGTGATCACCGCCCAACCGGGTCACAAGCTGCGAGCGCTTTCCGCCGGCGCGAAGGATTTCATCAGCAAACCTTTTGATCTGGTCGAATTACAGACACGTATCCACAACATGCTGGAAGTGCGGCTGTTGTATAAGAAAATCGAGAATTACAACAAGGTGCTTGAACAGGCAGTGCAGGAACGGACTGAAGAGCTGACCAGGGCGAATATGCAGCTCACGCAGGAAATAGAGGTACGCAAAAGGGCAGAAGCGTCCCTCCAAGATACATATGCGGAAATAAAACGGTTGAAAGACCGGCTCCAGGAGGAGAACATCTATCTGCAGAGGGAGGTTGACCGGCAGTTCAACTTCGGCGAGATCATTGGTCAAAGCAATCTCCTCTCGCATGTCTTCGTACAGGTCGAGCAGGTCTCGCCCACGAATGCGACAGTTCTTCTCCTGGGCGAGACCGGCACCGGCAAGGGCGTGGTAGCACGCGCCATCCACAGTCGGAGTGTTCGCAAAAACCGGCCATTAATCACGGTTAACTGCGCGACCCTGCCGGCGACCCTGGTGGAAAGTGAGCTCTTCGGGCGGGAAAAGGGTGCGTTTACCGGTGCTGATGCTCGGCAGATCGGACGCTTCGAACTTGCCGACGGCGGCACAATATTCCTCGACGAACTAGGCGAGTTGCCTCTAGAACTGCAATGCAAGCTGCTCCGGGTCATTCAGGACGGCGAGTTTGAGCGATTGGGCAGTTCCCGCACCATTAAGACCGATGTGCGGATTATCGCGGCCAGCAACCGGAATCTGGAGGAAGAAATCAAGAACGGCAGGTTCAGAAAAGACCTGTTCTACCGGCTCAACGTTTTTCCCATCACGATGCCGCCACTCAGGCAGCGGAAGGATGACATCCCGCTACTCGTCAATCATTTTGTTGCCAAATTCAACAACAAAAATGGCAAGAAGATAGAGGCCGTGTTGCAAGACACCTTGAACGCCCTTCAGGAATACCACTGGCCCGGCAATGTGCGGGAGTTGGAAAGTGTCATCGAGCGGGCGGTAATCATCAGCCAAGGGCCCGTACTCCGGATATTGGACCGGTTTGATACTAGCCAGAAGACTGCGGTAGGGCAGGACGTCAAGGCCCTCGCTGACCTGGAACAAGATTACATCATCCAAGCGCTCAAGAAAACCGGTTGGCGAATCGAGGGGAAAAACGGGGCGGCGTTACTCCTTGGTCTCAATCCCAGCACTCTTCGCGCCCGGATGCATAAACACGGTATTCTCCGTCAGAAAAAAAAGGCCATGTGAATTTTGCAAAGGAAAACACTTTGAAATCCAGTACGAAGGACCAGACGGAAGAGGCATTGCTCAAGGCGGATGCTTTGCAGAGCGCGATATTCAACAGCGCCAACTTCTCGAGCATCGCCACCGATGTGAAGGGCGTTATTCAGATTTTCAACGTCGGCGCCGAGAGGATGCTTGGCTACCCGGCTGAAGAAGTGATGAACAAGATCACGCCGGCCGATATTTCCGATCCGCAGGAAGTAATTGCACGCGCCGAGGCGCTCAGCGTTGAGCTCGGAACCCCGATTACGCCGGGTTTCGAGGCCTTGGTGTTCAAGGCCTCGCGGGGCATTGAAGACATCTACGAACTGACCTATATCCGTAAAGACGGCAGCCGCTTCCCAGCGGTGGTATCGGTCACGGCGCTACGCGACGATCAAGACGCCATTATCGGCTATCTGCTGATCGGCACCGACAACACGGCACGCAAACAGGCGGAAGAGGCGCTGCTCAAGGCAGGAGCTTTACAAAGCGCAATTTTCAACAGTGCCAACTTCTCGAGTATCGCCACTGACGCGAATGGCGTTATTCAGATTTTCAACGTCGGCGCGGAACGCATGCTG
>MGTE01000041.1:9690-12530 GCA_001799275.1 Deltaproteobacteria bacterium RIFOXYD12_FULL_57_12 | reverse complement strand
CAATTGATATCATCAAATCGCTCCGGCAATCAAGGCAAATAATATCGCCATCTCACTGAGTTGGCGCAACTCAGAAAGTTGAGCTTAAAATTTTCGGACCAATGTTCATTCACCCGTGAGGTATTTTATGTCAGCGGAACCAAACATGATTCCAAAAGATGACCATCTTGTAGAGTCGTACTCCAAAAAACATTTTTTTCTCACTGCTGCCTTGTGGATACTGCTCGGGGGCACACTATTCTGGGCCTTCATCATGATCCGCGACCAGGTTTCAATGGTTATTTTTCTGGTCCTATGTTTTCTCATTCGCCTACTCGCCAAGCATTGGGGAAAAAAATTTAATGCGATTATGTTCCCAAAACCATTTGTGGGCTGGGCACAGAAAACAAACTCTTATCAAATTGTAGCAATGGCAATGAAGCAGCAATGGTCTGCGGCCTGGATAGTATTTAGTGTTCTTCCTGTTATTTTTCTGTCTGTAGAGTGTCGCGTCTGGTTTCAGACTGTACTTGACCTTGACCAAATGATTGTTACAAATGCATATATTGAAGAGATTGGCAGAAGAAAAACCGGTCGCAGGTCTAGAGGCGGAGATATTCTATATATAGTAACGGAGAACGGTGAAAAGGTAAAACTTAATGCGAGCCTGACGGAAAAACAAATACAAATATTAAATGAATTAATAGACAAAAGACAGAATGTTACAATTTGGTATCAAGCTAGTGGCACAATAACAAAGAATTCCGTATGGCAAATTAAAAAAAATGAATTAATGATACAAGAATACAACAAAGAAAGAGTAATAAAAAACCGTAATTTTGCCAAAACAGCAAGCATATCCATAATCAGTTATTTGCTTTTCACAACATCTTTTATCGTTATTTTTTATATGAGGAAACTAAACAAATTGAGAAATATGGAGGATTGATATTATGTCGAATCTTACGGGTGACGCCACCATAATAATTCTTAATGGGGTAAAGCTTGGAACAGATGTTCCTGCTGATATAAAATCAGCCATTGAAAAAGAGACAAACACAGGAAAAACAGTAGATACTACACTTGGTACTCTTAACGCATTAAGTGTATTTGCTGAGATGGCTGCGAAGGCCAGCGTAGAAATCCCTTATGTTCCTGGTGGTGGAGTGATCGATGCCGTCTCTCTTGGCAAAAATTGTTTAGAAGCTAATAACGACTTTCAAAGAAACGGCTTTGTTAGCGATGGAAAGTGGATGGAGATAGCCGGTGACGCTGTTGGGGTTGTAAGTGCTCTTGGTGCGTGTGTTGCCGCTGCCGTCTCGACTCCCGTTTCTGTCCCGGTTCTCGCTTTTGGGCTCGTCGCATCAGCTGGCCTTAGCGTAACAGGAATGATGCAATCTCCTGATGATAGAACGATTCAAGACTATTGGTCTAATTTCGCACAATCAACTGCGGATAATGTCGGGCAGGCTGCGGAGGCTGTTGGCGATTTTTTAAAACGAGTAGGAGAAGCTGCAGGGGAGGGCATCGGCGAAGGTCTTGATGCTGCCGAAAAGGCCATCGCCGGAGGCATTGCCGCTTTGGGCAAGATGATGGATATGGCTTTCGGTGCACTCGTCAACGGCCTCGCCAACGCCATCGACGATTTGATCTCCAGTCTCTTCTCTACCGCCCAAGCCGCTGTCCTGCGCTGTGACCCATTGACTCTGGACTTGGACGGCGATGGTCTGGAGACCATCGGTATCGATCCGGCCAACCCCATTCTTTTTGATCACAACGCCGACGGCGTCAAAACTGCCACCGGCTGGATCAAACCCGATGACGGCTTTCTGGTACTTGACCGTAACGGCAACGGCACCATCGACAGCGGCGCCGAGTTGTTCGGCGACTCCACTCCGGTCATGGATAGCGAAGGCAATGTGGTCGGCATTGCCGCAGACGGCTTTGCGGCCCTGGCACGGGAAGACACCAACGGCGACGGGATGGTGGACGCCGGCGACGCCCGCTTTGCCGACATCAAGGTCTGGCGCGACCTCAACAGCGACGGGGTGAGCCAGGAAGGAGAGCTGCAAAGCCTTGCGGAGGCCGGCATCGCCGCCATCCATGTCGCCAAGACCGAGAACTCACAGCCCCTGGCCAACGGCAACCTGCTCGCCGACCTTGGCAGCTTCGTGCGCGCCGACGGCAGCGAAGGCGAGCTTGGCGCGGTGAGCGCCGAGATGGGCGACATCGACCTGGCCGAGGACACCTTCCACAGCGAATTTACCGACTCGATTCCGCTCACCCCCGAGGCCGAAATCTTGCCGGACATGAACGGTTCGGGCCAGGTGCGTTCCTTGCGGGAGGCGGCCAGCCTCTCGCCGGAACTGGCCACCCTGCTCGACCAGTACGCCCAGGCCGCCACCCGGGCCGAACAACTGGCGCTGCTCGACCAGCTCATCATTGAATGGGGCAAGACCTCTGAACTCGCGGTCACCGGTGACGGCGCCTACGACGGGGTGGAAACCATTGTGAGCATTGCCGGCTACGCTGTGGGCAGCGCCGGGTATGAGACCTGGATGACCAGGCTTCAGACCCTGGAGCGCTTCAACGGTCGGCCTTTTGGCACGCCGGCCGCGGGGGCTGAAAGCGTTTCCATTAATCTGTTCAACGCCCGCTTGAGCTTCCTCAATCAGGCATATGATGCGCTCAAGCAGTCGGTCTACGATGGCCTGCTCCTGCAGACCCGGCTCTCGCCCTACCTGGAAGCAATCGATCTGACCATTGACGAAACCGGCCTTGCCCTCGACTACAGCGGCACCAGTGCTGCTTTCCAGGCACGGCACGACGTGGCACCGGGGGAAGCGGTGCGCGACCTCCTC
>MGTE01000041.1:9381-9683 GCA_001799275.1 Deltaproteobacteria bacterium RIFOXYD12_FULL_57_12 | reverse complement strand
AGCGTATCGCCGGCACCGATCTCACCGCCATGGGCTGGGACGGCTACGGCCAACTGCGGAGCTGGCTGGCCACGGCGGCCGGCAATACGGATGATCCGACCCTGGTGCCGGCTATTGTGGCCGCGCTTGGCGATTTCGGCTACCCCGGCCTGCGCACCAATGGCAACGGCACCGACAACAGCGAGGCGGTGATTGGCGACGACACCGGTGGGGTGCTCAACGGCCGCGGCGGCAACGATCTTGTCCTGGGCGGCGACGGCGACGATACCCTGAATGGCGGCAGCGGCAGCGACGTGCTCTAC
>MGTE01000041.1:6876-9366 GCA_001799275.1 Deltaproteobacteria bacterium RIFOXYD12_FULL_57_12 | reverse complement strand
CCTGGCGGGCAACCTGGATATCCATGCCGATGGCGACAAACTGGTCTTTGCCCACGCCAATGGCACGGACCGGGTCTCCATTGCCAACTGGTTCGACAGTCTGGTTGTTGACAGCCACCGGCTGGATACCTTGCGCTTTGCCGACGGCAAGAGCTTTGATCTGCATGCCCTGCAACTGGGCACCGATGCGGCGGACACCCTCACCGGCACCGACGCGGCCGATATCCTGGTCGGCGGGGCGGGCGACGACCTGCTTTACGGCGGCACGGGCGCCGACACCATGGCGGGCGGCATTGGCAACGACACCCAAAGAAAATGGAGACGGAGCCTTATTCCACAGCCCCGCATCAATGAACTCACCCTAATTTAGACGGAGGAAACAGATGCCCCACAGAGCGCGCGTAAGACATGCAGGTATTCCCCAACACGTAACTCAGCGTGGGAACCCCAACCGCGCAGCTTGTTTTTTCGCTGACGAGGATTATCAGCACTATTTGGACAGCCTTCTGGAAGGCACGACGCGATATGGTTGTGACAGGAAATGAACGGAGCGTGGTGATGAATAAGGACAGAATATCGGGCTCCGTCCCCATTTTTCGTTCGGAGGTGACCACATGAGTAGGATCAAAATAGTTCGGACGTGGCCTTTTTTTTCGAAAAAGGAAGAACCTTCCGTATGTCTAGCCCGCTGGAAATGGGCAATTATCTTCGTGTTGTCCTGGGGGGCTTTTGTCCTGTATGTACAACCTGCCATTCGACAATTCATAGTTGGAATGTCATCCCCACAGGCAGAAAAAATCGAAATGCGTCTTGGCGGATTTTCGCCGGATAACCGTTTACTCTCATACGATGTGTGCCGCGGTAAAAATTGCTATGCCGGGCTGTTGGACTTACATGCCAGCGATATCACAAAAATAGTCCCGCCTGACCCTGACGAATGGTGGAGTTCTGGGTATTTCTCTCCGAGCGGCAAATATTTGGCCTTTGCGGTGAAACGAAGATCAGAAAACAGCCGCTGGTCGCAACTGGGACTGTACGATATCGAAACAGCCTCATTAAAAAAACTCACCCAAACGCAATCTTTAAAAGAATTCCCTTCTTTCTCGCCGGATGAGAAGCGGATGATCTATGCGCAAGCTAATTCAGAGAGGGAAAACGGAAAAATCAGGTTTTCCTGCTGGGACATGTACGAGCTGGACATTGATAGCGGACAAGAGCGCCGCCTGACCGATTACCAGTTTTTTTTAATAGGGCGACCATTTTACCTGCCTGACGGTAAGCAATTTATCTTTTCCGGCGAAGGCCCCTCCCACTTTCTTGACAAGGTCGGCATAGAAGCCAGTGAGGCATACGAAAAAAAATATCAAGACAACACGATTTTCATACTTGATGCAAAAAACGCGGAATTGCGTCCTGTATTTTCCAATGGCCAACTATCACATTCACCGATGATCTCTAAAGACGGTAAGCGCATGGCGTATGTGGCAAGATCGGATGATTTGAATAGGTTGGCAGGTGAGTCAACTCTTGGCTACACCTATGACCTCTTCATGCTGGAGGATGGTAGCCATCGTCGCCTGACGAATCTCAAGGGGCCACTTCGTAGCGGGGCGATGTCGCCGGATGGCAGCCTGATCGCTTATGTTTCGGAGTCAGAGCGCAATGGTGAAGTTCAACTTTGGATACTCGATGTATCACAGAATCAGTTGAGGAAAATTGACATAGACACTCTATTGTCAAAAAATCAATAAAATATTTACTAACTGCTGAGGAGAAAAAAATGCCCTGGGTTAACGATTTACCAACGTATGGAAATTGGGGAGGACCGGGTTGGGCTGCGCATTTGGAAATTCCGCCGGGTGAGAAGTTAACTCCTGACCAACTGAGTGTTGATGGTATAAATAACCTTGATAGGTTATTTAAAAAACATGACCTTGCCTATGAAAAAGCTGATGATCTTAGTGGGTCTGCTAAGGCAAAGGCTATCTTGGAGGCGGATTTGAATCTGTTTTGGGGGCTAACTTCCGCCCTTGACTCAAACGATCCTCGTAGCTTCGAAGATCCTTCTTGGGGAAAGACCTATCAGAATCTTGCAACGGATGCATTCGCATATAAGATTGTATTTTGGGATGTGCCAAATTTAATTAGTGAAATTGATTATGGTGACGGCCTCAGGGATTGGCTAACGTATAATATGAGCAATTTGGCCGACGCCTTGGAAGGCCCTGTACAAGCCTTGAGCGAATGGCTGAATAACTATGTGAATAGCTTGGCAGATACCTTAAATGGCCCAGTCCAGGAGCTAAGCTACTTGATTTCCGACCTTTTCGGCACAGCCCAACGCTTCATCCCCCGCCGCGACCCATTGACACTGGATTTAGACGGCGACGGTCTGGAAACCGTCCCTCCGAGCTCCACCAACATCCTCTTCGACCACACTGGCGAAGGCATCAAGACCGGCACCGGCTGGATCAAGGCCGACGATGGCTT
>MGTE01000041.1:0-6729 GCA_001799275.1 Deltaproteobacteria bacterium RIFOXYD12_FULL_57_12 | reverse complement strand
GAAGACACCAACCAGGACGGCGTCGTCAATGCTCAAGACGCTCGCTGGAACGAACTGCGCATATGGCAAGACGCCAACCAGGACGCCATCAGTGACGAAGGTGAGCTAAAAACTATGGATGAAGCGGGGATTGCCAGCATCAGCGTTGCCAAGACCGAGTACAGCCGCATCCTCCCCGGCGGCAACGAGATAGCCGACTTGGGCAGCTACACCCGAACTGATGGCACCACCGGCAGCGCCGGTACCACTGCGGGCCTTGCCGACGTCAACCTTGCCGCCGATACGTTCCACCGCAGCTTCACCGATAGCATTCCCCTCACCCAGGAAGTCGAAATTCTTCCCGACATGCATGGCAGCGGCGTCGTGCGCGACCTAAGGGAAGCCGCCAGCACTCCCACCTCCCAAGGTAGTGATCTCACTGCCCTGCTCATCCAATATGCCAGCGCTAGTACCCGCAGCGACCAACTCGCCCAGCTCGATTCCCTGTTGATCGCCTGGGGTGCTACCTCCGGTATGGCTGACATGGCCAACCGCGCAGCAGAACACGGTTATGCTTTTATCACCAATCTCGATACTGTTCACCAGGCCCGACTCATCGCACTCGAACAGTTCAACGGGCGCGGCTTCTATCGCTTCCCGTGGGAAACGGAACTCGGTCAGGCCGGTGTCACCGGCCTGACAGTCGACACCGACGCCGCAGGTCAGTCGCAGATTCGCGTCAACATGAACACCAGCCAGATCGCCCTGCTCGACCAGGCGTGGGCGGCACTACGACAATCCGTCTACGACGGCCTGCTCCTGCAGACCCGGCTCAAACCCTACCTGGATGGGATCGATCTGACCATCGACGAAACCGGCCTTGCCCTCGACTACAGTATTACGGCCGCTACCTTCCAGGCCCGCTACGATGCGGCGCCGGCCGAGGCAGTGCGCGACCTCCTCGATCTGGAGCGCATTGCCGGCACCGACCTCACCGCCATGGGCTGGGATGGCTACGGCCAACTGCGGAGCTGGCTGGCCGCGGCTGCCGGCAATACTGATGATCCGACCTTGGTGCCGGCTATTGTGGCCGCGCTTGGCGATTTCGGCTACCCCGGCCTGCGCACCAACGGCAACGGCACCTCGGCCAGCGAAGTCGTCATCGGGTCCGATGCGGGCGCTGTCCTCAACGGCAATGCCGGCAACGATCTTGTCCTGGGCGGCGACGGCGACGATACCATCAACGGCGGATCGGGCAGCGACGTGCTTTACGGCGGCGCCGGCAACGACACCTACGTCTTCAATGCAGGCGACGGAGCCGACACCATTGTCGAGTCTCATGGCGATACCGGGACGGACACCCTGCAGTTCGGCACCGGCATCTTAGCGGGCAACCTGGATATCTACGCCGATGGCGACAAGCTGGTCTTTGCCCACACCAACGGCACGGACCGGGTCTCCATTGCCAACTGGTTCGACAGCCTGGTTGCCGACAGCCACCGGCTGGATACCTTGCGTTTTGCCGACGGCAAGAGCTTTGATCTGCATGCCCTGCAACTGGGTACCGATGCGGCGGACACCCTCACCGGCACCGACGCCGGCGACATCCTCGTGGGTGGGGCGGGCGACGACGTGCTTAATGGCGAGGCGGGCGACGACCTGCTTTACGGCGGCACGGGCGCGGACACCATGGCGGGCGGCATTGGCAACGACATTTACGTAGTGGATTCCGCCCTGGATACGGTCATCGAGGCAACCGACGAAGGGATGGACACGGTGGAGGCCCGGGTGAGTCACACCCTTTCAGCCAACGTGGAGAACCTGACCCTGGTTGGCACCGGCTCGACCAGCGGCATCGGCAATGAACTCGATAACACCATCATCGGCAACGCCGGCAACAACGCCCTCTACGGCCTGGAGGGCGATGACACCCTTTACGGCGGGGCGGGCAACGACCTGCTCGACGGCGGCGTCGGCGCGGACACCATGTCCGGCGGCATTGGCGACGACAGCTACGTGGTTGATACCCTTGCCGATACGGTAACGGAACTGGCCGGCCAGGGAACGGATACCGTCTACGCGGACATTTCCTACACCCTGGGCGCGAATCTCGAAAACCTCACCCTCATCGGCAGCGAGGCGGTGGACGGCGTTGGCAACGAACTGCATAACACCATCATCGGCAACGACGCCGCCAACGTGCTCACCGGCCTGGCCGGCAACGACACTTTAGACGGCCGCGGGGGTGCCGACACCATGCTGGGCGGCATTGGCAACGACATCTATGTGGTGGACAACATTGGCGATGCCGTAATCGAAAACGCGGACGAGGGCACCGATCTCGTCAAATCCTCCATCACCCACACCCTGACCGACAACGTCGAAAACCTCACCCTGACCGGCACCGCCACTATCGACGGCACAGGCAATGAACTCGACAACACCATCATCGGCAACGACGCCGCCAACGTACTCACCGGCCTGGCCGGCAACGACCTGCTCAACGGCGGCGCGGGCGCCGACACCATGCTGGGCGGCATTGGCAACGACATCTATGTGGTCGAGAGCAACGAAGACGCCGTGATCGAAAACGCGGAAGAAGGCACCGACACCGTCCAGGCCTCCATCAGCTACACCCTGGGCGACAACGTCGAAAACCTCACCCTCACCGGCTATGGCAACATCAACGGCACGGGTAACGAACTCGACAACATCATCATCGGCAACGGGGGAAGCAACACCCTGGACGGTGGCCTAGGTGCCGACAGCATGGCGGGCGGGGGCGGCAACGACACTTACATCCTCGACAACCAGGGCGATACGGTGACGGAACAGTGGGGACAGGGCACCGACACGGTGCTAAGCCCCTTTGACTACACCCTGGGCGCCAATGTCGAAAACCTCACCCTCACCGGTGAAGCCCTCACCGGCACCGGCAACGAGCTTGCCAACGTGATCATCGGCACTGCAGCGGACAACACCCTCTCAGGCCTCGACGGCAACGATACCCTCGACGGCGGCGCCGGGGCAGACACCATGATCGGCGGCATTGGCGACGACACCTACGTGGTGGACAACCTGCTCGACACCACCGTGGAGCTTGCCAACGAAGGTGTGGACACGGTGCAGAGCAACCTCACCTGGACCCTGGCCGACAACCTGGACAACATGACCCTCACCGGCACCGAGGCCATCAACGGCACCGGCAACGAGCTTGACAACGTGATCATCGGCAATACCGCCGCCAACACCCTTACCGGTCTTGCCGGCAACGATACCCTAGACGGCGGCATGGAAGCCGACGCCATGGCCGGCGGCAGCGGCAACGACACCTACATCGTCGACAACGCCGGCGATACGGTGATCGAGAGCGCTGACGAGGGCACCGACCTGGTCAAGGCCTCTGTCACCTACACCCTTTCCGACAACGTCGAAAACCTCACCCTCACCGGTTCCGCCAACATCGACGGCATTGGCAACGAGCTCGACAACAGCATTATTGGCAACGCCGCCGCCAACGTGCTCACCGGCCTGGCCGGCAACGACCTGCTGAACGGCGGCGCGGGTGGTGACACCATGCTGGGCGGCATTGGCAACGACATTTACATCGTGGACAACGGTGGCGACGTGGTGGTGGAGGGCCTGGATGAAGGCACCGACACGGTCCAGGCCAGTGTCAGCCACGCACTATCCGCCAACGTCGAAAACCTGATTCTTACCGGCTCCGCCAATATCGACGGCACGGGCAATGAACTGAACAACGCACTCTATGGCAACTCAGGCAGCAACGTCCTGGACGGCGGCGCAGGGGCCGACACCTTGACCGGCGGCGCGGGCGACGACACCTATGTGGTGGACGAGACCGGCGATCTGGTCATTGAAAACCCAGGCGGTGGCACGGATACCGTTCGCTCCTCCATCAGCTATACCTTGACCGACAACGTTGAAAACCTGCTTCTCACCGGCGACGCGGATCTCGACGGCACGGGCAACGAACTGAACAACACACTCCATGGCAACAGCGGTGACAACAACCTTCTGGGCCTGAACGGCAACGATACCCTGAACGGCCTGGACGGCAATGACCTGCTCGACGGTGGCGCTGGCGCCGACCTCATGACCGGTGGCACGGGCGACGACACCTATGTGGTGGACAACGACGGCGATCTGGTCATTGAAAACGCGGACGAGGGCGCTGATCTCGTTCGCGCCTCCATCAGTTTCACCCTGGTGGAGAACGTCGAGAATCTCATCCTGACCGGCGGCGCGGACCTCGACGGTACCGGCAATGAACTGGACAACGTGATCTCTGGCAACAGTGGCAACAACACCCTCCTCGGCCTGGATGGCAACGACACCCTGTACGGGCTGGCCGGCAACGACCTGCTCGACGGTGGCGCCGGCGCCGACATAATGGCCGGTGGCGCGGGTGACGACACCTACGAGGTGGACGAGGCCGGCGACCTGGTCATTGAAAACGAGGATGAGGGCATTGACTCCATCCGCTCGGCCATCAGCCATGGCCTGAGTGACAACGTCGAAAACCTCACCCTTACCGGCGATGCGGATATCGACGGCACCGGCAACTCCGGGAGCAACATGATCATCGGCAATTCCGGCGCCAACGTCCTGGACGGCGGCGCCGGTGTCGACACCATGGCGGGTGGGGCGGGCGACGATACCTATTGGGTGGACAACAGCGGCGATCTGGTCATCGAAAACCCGGGCGAAGGCATTGACACCGTCCAATCCTCCGCCACCTACACCCTGAGCGACAACGTCGAAAACCTCACCCTCACCGGCTCGGCGGATATTGCCGGCACCGGCAACAGCCTCAACAACGTCATTACCGCCAACAGCGGCGTCAATATCCTGGCCGGCCTGGCCGGCAACGACACCTACATTGTCGACGCAACCGACGACGTGGTTATCGAAAACGTGGCCGAGGGCACCGATACCGTCCAATCTTCGGCCACTTATGTTCTTGCGGCCAATATCGAAAACCTCATCCTCACCGGCACCGCGGACATCGATGGCACCGGCAATGAGCTCAACAACGTCATCACCGGCAACTCCGGAGCCAACGTCATTGACGGCGGCGCCGGGGCCGATGCCATGGCGGGCGGGGCAGGAAACGACACCTACATCGTCGATAGCGCGGGCGACAGCGTGACCGAAGCCGCCAATGCGGGCATCGACCTGGTTTATTCGTCGGTGAGCCATACTCTTTCGGCCAACGTCGAAAACCTCACCCTTACGGGCACGGCTGACATCACCGGTACCGGCAACACTCTGAACAACATCATTGTCGGCAATACCGGCAACAACACCTTAAACGGCGGCACCGGGGCCGACACCATGCTGGGCGGCCTTGGCAACGACACCTATGTGGTTGACAACAGCGGCGATGCGGTAATCGAAAACGCCGACGAAGGTACCGACACGGTCCAGTCCTCCATCACCTATACCTTGACCGACAACGTCGAAAATCTCACCCTCACCGGCTCGGCCAGCATCAACGGTACCGGCAACGCGCTCGACAACATCATCACCGGCAACTCCGGCAATAACGTGCTCTCCGGTCTGGCCGGCGACGACACCCTCACCGGTGGTTCCGGCAACGATACCCTGGACGGCGGCATCGGCACCGACACCATGGCCGGCAACGCCGGCAACGACACCTATGTGGTGGACGAGACAGGCGACCTCGTCACCGAAGCCGTAAACGCCGGCACCGATCTTGTCCAGTCTTCCATCACCTACACCCTCACCGACAATGTCGAGAACCTCACCCTCACCGGCACGGAGAATCTCGATGGCACCGGTAACATTCTCAACAACGTCATCACCGGCAACTCCGGGGCAAACGTCCTGGACGGCGGTGCCGGCGCTGATACCATCAGCGCCGGCGCGGGCGACGACACCCTGATCGGCGGAGACGGCAACGATACGTTGTACGGCGGCGACGGCATGGATCAGCTGTTTGGCAATGCTGGCAACGATACCCTGGACGGCGGCATGGGCGGAGACGTCATGACCGGCGGCATTGGCAACGACACCTACGTGGTGGACAGCATAGCCGATCTGGTCACCGAAAACGTGAACGAGGGTACCGATCTTGTCCAATCCTCCATCACCTACACCCTTACCGACAACGTCGAAAACCTCACCCTTACCGGTTCCGCCAATATCGACGGCACCGGCAACGAGCTTGCAAACGTCATCACCGGCAACGCCGGCAACAACATGCTCGACGGTCTTGCCGGCGACGACACGGTATATGGCAATGCCGGCAACGACACCTTGCTTGGCGGCTCGGGCAACGACTATCTCGACGGCGGCTCGGGCGGCGATGCCATGGCCGGCGGCATTGGCAACGACACCTACATCGTGGACAACGCGGCCGACCTGGTGAGCGAGCTTGCCGACGAGGGGATCGACATTGTCCAGTCTTCCATCAGCTACACCCTCACCGACAACGTCGAAAATCTCACCCTCACCGGTTCCTCCAGCATCAACGGTACCGGCAACGCGCTCGACAACATCATCACCGGCAACTCCGGTAATAACGTTCTCACCGGTCTGGCCGGCAACGACACCCTCACCGGCGCCTCCGGCAACGATACTCTGGACGGCGGCATCGGCGCCGACACCATGGCCGGCAACGCCGGCAACGACACCTATGTGGTGGACGAGACAGGCGACCTCGTCACCGAGGCCGTAAACGCCGGCACCGATCTTGTCCAGTCC
>MGTE01000040.1:11434-12110 GCA_001799275.1 Deltaproteobacteria bacterium RIFOXYD12_FULL_57_12 | reverse complement strand
ATAATCTGAAGTCCCCAAATGCCCGTCTCGGAATTCTCCGGGCGTCTCCTGCCTGATTACTCCTGATCCGGTACCGGACTCGGGACAGTCCCTGCCCCCGGAGCCGGGGAATCTCCTTTGCTTTCCGGGGCGGGAGTCTCCTCTTTTCGCGGAATCTTCCGATCAAAATGTACATCCAGTTGCGGGAAGGCTATGGAGATGTTGTTCTCCCGGAACTCCTGATCGATCATGAAACGGAGATCGCTGGACACCGTCTCGATGCCGAAGTGCTCGGTGACTGTTACCCAGAAATAGAGCTCGAAGGCCAGGGCATTGTCGCCGAAATCGGCAAACCAGACAAAGGGCTTGGGATGTTTCCGGATCTCGCCGTGCTCTGCCGCCGCCCGCAATAGAGCCTCTTTCACCGACCGGGTCGAAGATCCGTAGGCCACGCCGACGGCAACCTTCCCCCGCACCAGATTGTCGTTATGGGTCCAGTTGGTGATGTTGTTCTCCAGAAAATAGCTGTTCGGCACCAGGATGTTGGTGTTGGCAAGGGTCCGCACTCGGGTCGAGCGGGCACCGATGTCCTCGATCCAGCCGGCCTCGTTGTCCATCATGATCAGGTCGCCCACCTTCACCGGCTGCTCGGCCATGATGATGAAGCCGCTGATGAAGTTGTTGATCAGTTTTTGGG
>MGTE01000040.1:5251-11407 GCA_001799275.1 Deltaproteobacteria bacterium RIFOXYD12_FULL_57_12 | reverse complement strand
CAATCTTGCGGACCGTCAAGGCTTCCTTGTCCACCACGAAAAGCTCGATGTTCCACCACCCCTTGACCTTGGCGAGAGCGCCCTTGATCGTCTCCGCCGCGGAGAAGGTCTGCAGGGCCCGATCCAGCTCGTCGATGAACTGGAGATTCATCTGCCCGGTTTTGTTCAGGGCGGTGAGATAATCGATGGTGCTGGCCACCAGTTCCATCAGGGCCTGGCGCTGTTCACTGAGGTTGCTTTTGCCGCCCCAGTTAAGATTTTCCTGCCGCAGTTGGTCTTCCAGTTTGCCAATCTGCAGCTGCAGGCTGGTCTGGCGTTCCTGTTCCAGGGCCACCCTCTGTTGCAGGCTGTCGCGCTGCTTGCCCGAGGTCTCCCGTAACTTGAGCAGATCGACCCGTTTGATAGCGCCCTTGATCAGATCATAACGCTGCTTCCACAACTGCCTCCTAAAACCCATCTGCTGCAGGATGGTTTCATCCTGGTCCAGCTTGACCCGATAGGTCTGCTGCCAGGATTCGGCCACGGCCAGATCGGCTTTCGTCGCGGCGATCTCGCTTTCACCCACCGCCCGATCCACCTCGCGCTGGGCGAGGATAACCATCCGATTGGCCCGGCGCAGGGCATTCTTGACCGCATCGACTTTGGCCTGCTGCGCATTGCGATTTTCGTCGATGACGCCCAGCTGCTTGTCCAGGTCTCTCTGATCGAAATGGATGTTTTCCCGGATCCGTTCGCTAATCCGCCGAGCCAGATCGGCCCAGGTGACGGCCAACTCCGCCTCCACCTGGGCATTGGCCAGCACCTGTTCCTGATAGGCGAGGGCCGCCGCAGCCAAGGCCTCTTCCCTCTCGGCCTGCTGAAAGAGCCACTGGTTCCGTAATTTTTCCGGCTGATCCTTGCCGGCGCCCTCCGCGGCCGCCCGCAGAGAACGGACCTGGACGGCAGCGGCGGTGAGGCGGCCCTGGGTATTCTGCAAAGCGCTCTCCGCCACGGTCACCGCCAGTTGCGTCGTATCCTGGTTGCGCTTTCTGTCCGCATAGCGGGCGTTGTAATCATCGTAATATTTCAGGGAGTAAGGCGGCTCCTCGTCCAGCTGCAATGCTTCTCCGGTGGCGATCTTGCCCTGGAGGGTTTCTTGTTCCTTGAGCAGGGAAACATGCTTGTAGAGGGCCTGATGCTGCTGGAAATAATAACTCAGAGTCTCCTGCAGGGTGGCGGTCCGTTCCCGAAGTTGCTCCAGGGTAACGTTCAGGGCCTGGGCCACCTGCGCCGTTTCCGCTTCGGCGTAACTCTTGATACGCGGTTGCAGTTCTTTGATTTTCGCCTGCAGCGCCTCATCCGGGGTGGCGGCGACCGCCGGGGCGGGGGTGGGGGGTTGCTCCTCGGCCCACCCCAGGCCAGGGCCGGGAAGGCAGACGACAAACAGCAGCAGGATGAAGAACCATGCCGACTTCAGATTTTTTTGCATCAGTATTCCTTACAGGTCAGATTCCACGGCCCACCTGTCAGCCGGCACTCCGGGGCAGCAAGACAACCGTCGCCCCTCCCCATCCCAACACTAGACCGAGTCGGGATGTTTCCGGCACTCCGAATTCCGGATTCGCTCGCTCACTTATTATAAGCTGTACGGCACCCGGAGGCTCCCATTTTCTCTACTTATGCATTCAAACATTCTATGTCCCACATCCTCTTCTCTCCCCTTCTGTCCATCAACAGGCTAAGGTTTTGAATGCGCCAGTAACCGCCGGATTCCACCGACCAGCACCCGGTAGGGATGAAAGCGAATCGGTTTCAGCACGGCTGGCGGGCTGAAATCAGCCACCCGTAGCGCGGCCGAAGGCAGGAGAGGAAAGGTAAGGCTTGCGGACTCGGCCCCGGCAAGTCCCCGGCGCAGGCATTCCCGACCGACCGGGCTCTCGGCCGGCCGCAGGCCGAGAACATCCAGGAGCGCGGTATCCATGGCCACCGGATTCCGGGAGCCGGCAATCACCCCCAGGTTATACGGACGACCCGACACGGGACCTTCGCCTTGCATGGCGACAATGCCGTCCGCCAGGCAGACCCCGGCGGGCAGGAGTACCAGCAGGTCTACCAGATGGCGGGCAAAGCGCTCTGGACACCCGCCGTACCGCATGTGCCACCAGGGTTTACGCAGACCGACCACTGTCCCGAAATAATTCTTTATCGCCAGAGTCACGTAGAACTGACAATGGGTCTTGACCCTTGGCAGGTTGAACAGAAAATCGCATTCCAGGGCCGCCGCTGCCAGTCCGACCCGGGTCCCGTCCGCCAGGCACACCGGCTGCACCCGGCTGAAGTTGACCAATTGCACCGGCAGATGCCGCAAGGCGTCGGTAATGCCGCAGGCCGCCATGACACCCTTGGCGGTCCCGAAGGCCGGAGAATCACCGACCAGCACCCGGGCGCCGTGATCAATGCACCACTCGGCCACGGCCGCGATGAACTGGGGATGGGTACACTGCAGACCATTGGCCTGCCGGCTGGCGGTGATCAGATTGGGCTTCAGCAGAACCCTGACCCCCGACGGCATGGCAAAGGAAACAGCGGAACAGAGCCGCTCGATTCCCTGTTTGATGGTTTCCAGCTGATAGGTAGGGCTGCGAAGCAAGGCGACGGATGTAGACTCAAGCTGCATGGTACTCTCTCTCGAAGAAAGACTGCGCAGCAGACCGCCTCACAACCGCCAGCGCAAAACAAATCGTAACAACCCAGGAGTTCACCATGTAGAAGCCGGCGACGGCATTAGGGACGATCCAATTGATTGAAGATGCATCAGGCGACTGGCAGTGTATTCGTGCGGCCTTCTGGATTCTGACTCCTGAATTCTTTCTTCTTGAGGTTACAAGAAACCAGCCAGGCGCACAAATAGAAAAAGGCCGGCTCTGGGGGACAAAGCCGACCTTCTTCTGGAGAAAGGAGATAAGAGGTATACTCTTGGCTTTTATATAGCAAGCGGCATGCCAAAAGCGGCCGGCCATCAAAAAAACTTTCTTTCCTCGTATCACAGAGGGGTTGAGGGGAGTTACCACGCCCTTCAGCCGTACACCCCTCAGTACAATTTTTTGCACCAATATACCCCTCCAAAAAAGGCCGCCGGCAACCATCGAGGGGAAGAGCTAAAAAAAACAACCAATTAAACTATTACAATTTTTTGAACCGGAGATCAGTGTTTTTTCCTTTGCCGCACGCACCGGATAAGGCCATGAATCCGGCCGGGCACGAACCGCCGGCTTCCCCTTGCTCACCGGCCGGCATCGGCTGCCATGGCGGCCCAGTTCAACAGGCTGCCGTCCAGAAGGATCTCCCGATGCCGGGCTGAGACCTCCAGCCTGGCCCGGACCGTCCGGCCGGCTATCGCAACGGTGATGGTTTCAGCCCCGGCCACCAGTGCCGCCCGCAGCCCGGAAATCTCCACCTCCTCGCCCTGCCTGATCGTATCGTAATCGGCCGGTTCGACAAAGGTAAGCGGCAGGATGCCGAAGTTGATCAGATTTGCCTTGTGGATGCGAGCGAAACTTTTGACCAGCTTGACCCGGATGCCGAGATAGCGGGGCGCCAGGGCGGCATGCTCCCGAGAAGAGCCCTGGCCGTAGTTCTCGCCGCCCACGACCATGCCGCCGTCGTATTGCTGGCGGGCCTTCCCGGCCCGGGCCACCAGGTCCGGATCTACAGCGTTGAACACATATTCGCTGATCGCCGGAATATTGCTGCGCAGCGGCAGAATCTTGGCCCCGGCCGGCATAATGTGGTCGGTGGTGATGTTGTCGCCAACCTTGAGCAGTACCGAACCGCGCCAGGTTTCCGGCAAGGCGTCCATCTCCGGAAACGGCGCGATGTTGGGGCCGCGCACGATCGCCACTGCCTCGCCGGCCGGCCGCGGCGGCTCGATCCGCTGATCGCCGGGCAGATAGCGCTCCGGCAAGACAATCCGCGGATATTCCGCCAGGTCGCGGGGGTCGGTGATTCTGCCGGTAATCGCCGAGGCCACAGCCACCTCGGGGCTGCAGAGATAAACCTGATCGTCCTTGGTGCCGCTGCGTCCGGGGAAATTACGCGGAAAGGTCCTGAGTGAAATAGTGTTGGTGGCCGGCGCCTGGCCCATGCCGATACAGCCGAGACAGCCGGCCTGATGGACGCGGGCGCCGGCCCGGATCAGGCTGAGCATGTCGCCCTGGGCGGTCAGATTCTCCAGCACCTGGCGACTGCCGGGGTTGATCTCGAAGCTTACGTCGGGATGCACGGTTTCCTTCTCCAGGACCTTGGCCACCAAGAGCAGGTCGCGCAGCGAGGAGTTGGAACAGGAGCCGACCAGAACCTGGCTCACCGGCCGGCCAGCCACCTCCCGAACCCGGACCACGTTGTCCGGGGATGAAGGACAGGCAATCAGCGGCTCCAGGCCGGACATATCAATCTCGATCACCTCGTCGTAGACGGCATCGGCATCAGCCACGAGTTCCACCCACTGATCGCCCCGGCCCTGGCTCTCCAGAAATTTTTTCGTGTTTCCATCCGATGGGAACACCGAGGTAGTCGCCCCCAGTTCGGCCCCGAAATTGGTAATGGCAGCCCGATCGGTGACCGACAACTCTTTGACCCCCGGTCCGAAGTATTCCATGATGTAGCCGACCCCGCCCTTAACCGACAGCCTCCGCAGCAACTCCAGAAGCACATCCCGGGCCGAAACCCAGGCGGGCAGCCGGCCGGTCAACCTGACCCCATAGACCTTCGGCATGACGAGATAAAATGGCCGGCCGGCCATGGCCATGGCCACGTCCAGCCCGCCGGCGCCGATGGCCAGCATGCCTAAGCCGCCGCCGGTCGGCGTATGGCTGTCGGACCCCAGCAACGTCTTGCCGGGCCGGCCGAAACGCTCCAGATGAATCTGGTGCGAGATGCCGTTACCGGGCGGCGAAAAATAGAGGCCGTACCGACGGGCCACCGACTGCAGAAAACGATGGTCGTCGGCGTTGCGAAAATCGGACTGTACCAAATTATGATCCACATAGCAGACCGACAGCTCGGTCCTGACCCGCGAAAGCCCGGTGGCCTCAAACTCCAGATAGGCCATGGTGCCGGTGGCATCCTGCGTCAGGGTCTGATCGATGCGAATGCCTACCTCCGTGCCTTTCTCCAGACGCCCCTCCACGAGATGCGCCGCCAGTATCTTTTCAGTAACCGTCATTGCCATTTCATAAACTCCGTGTAAAAACCGCCAACCAGGCGGCACGTTGCAGATTATTCACCAAATAAGTCATGCCGTACCGCACGGCATGACCGCCACACCGGCCTTGTTCCGGCCCAATCCGCACCACCTATACCATAATTACCCGGCCGTGCCTAGTGACGGCAGCATCATCCACATGTTTTGTTTTGCGTAATCCCGCATATTCGCCTAAATTAACTTCGGGTTCGATCCGGCCGCGGCGCGCTCTCCGGCAACAGCACCGCCTGCCGCGGGAGAACCGCACCTGCGGAACCCTCCCTGGCAGCCGGGGAAAGCCCGGCAAGTCAGCCAACTACTTGACACCCCCATGAAAAAAACACTCGGCAAAATCTCCATTCTCCTCATCCTCATGGCCCTGTTCGTTGGCCTGGCCCCCCGATTCCTGGCGGTCTCGAATCTTCAGCAGGAAATTGTCGACCGCCTGAACAGTGCGACCGGCAGCACGGTCACCTGCCAGGATATCCGCTGGTCCTGGCTGCCCTTTCCGCATCTTACCCTGCACCAGGCACACCTCTCCTCGACAACGGCGGATGTTGACCTGCCCGAGGTCCGCCTCTATCCGCACTGGCGGGTCCTGTTCGGCGACCGGAGCAGGATCGGCAGAATCTATCTCCGCACGCCGCATTTCCTCCTGAAGCAGATGAACGGCCGGGAAGGCACTCTTCCCGCCTTTCCCTTCGCCCGTGTCATCATTGAGAATGGCCGCCTGACCGTTGAACCCTGGAAAGGCATACCGGCCAGTCTGCGCGAGGATGCCCTCGCCTTTTCGAAAATTGACGGCGCCGTCCAGTTCTTTCCCGGCCAGGTCACGGTCGACGTGCGGGCCGCTACTCCGTTCTGCGAAAAAATATCGGCCACAGGCCGCATCGGTACTGATGCCGCCTATGATCTCAATCTCAAGGCCAGCGACT
>MGTE01000040.1:1024-5146 GCA_001799275.1 Deltaproteobacteria bacterium RIFOXYD12_FULL_57_12 | reverse complement strand
GGGGACTGCACCGGCCTTTATGGTAAGAGAGGACAACAGGGAGATACTGCTGAAAGGGACCCGCCTGGATTTTACCCTGGAGAACGAGCCGGGCAGAACCGGCCTCGTTCTCAGAAATCTGGAGATGCAGGAGCCGGGCCTGCGCCTGCAGGGCACGATCGAACGGCAACAGCCAGCCGGACACGACCCGGAAGACACGCCGCCGTCCTTCTGGCGGCTCGATCTACAGGGCCGAGATCTTGATCTCGCCGCGATCAGGAAAGACCTCCTGGAACTATGGCCGGAAAACCCGGTAGCCAAAGAGGTCTGCGCCATCGTCTTGGGCGGCACCGCCCGCCAGGCGGCCTTTCGCTTCGCCGGCCCGGCAGCGGATTTCCATCGGCTGGAAGCCATGCAAATCATGGCAAGGGCCGAACATGTGCCCCTGCTTGTTCCCGGCGCCAACCTGGCGCTTACCGAGACGGCCGGCAGCATCAACATTGTCAACGGCATCCTGAGCGGCCGGGAGTTGAGCACCAAGATGCAAGAGAGTCAGGCGGAAAACGGCCAGCTTTTTCTCGGCCTGCACCATGGCGACAAGCCCTTTCTTTTGGACATGGATCTGAGCGCGGATGTCGCGGCCTTGCCGGATGTGCTGCGCCGGCTGGTCGGCCATCAGGGATTCCGGGATGAGCTGGAAAGATTTACCGGAGTACAGGGTAGTGCCAGCGGCCATCTCCGGCTGGGCGATCATCTGCATGCTATCGCAACCGAGGTCACGGTCAACAGCATGAAGGCATCTGCCGAATATGACCGTCTGCCCTGGCCGTTCACCATCGCGGGCGGCAAACTCCGCATCCAACCCGGCAAGGCCGAGTGGCAGGAGATCCATGCGGTTGCCGGCCCGCACACCATCCATGACGCCGGCGGGGCCGTAACCTGGAAGGAGGCGGTCGATCTCCGCCTCGATCAATGCCGGGCAACGCTGGCCGGCCAGAATCTTTTTGAGGAACTTCGCGGCCGGGGCCTGCTCCCGGACCGGGTCTCGCCGGCCCTGGCCGCGATCAACGGCACCCTGGAGGTCAACAACCTGTCGCTCCATGGCCCGCCAACCCGGCCGGCCGACTGGCAATACCGACTCGACCTGCGCAGCGATGCACTGCATGTCGCCAGCCCCCTGGCCGGCGGCCCGCTTCTCCTGAAAAAAACCAACGCAACCATTGACCAGGAAAAAATCATGCTGGTCGACTCCCTGGTCGGCTTTCCCGATAGCCCGCTGCAGATTTCCGGCGAATTCAGCCACCATCTCCTGGAAAACTGGAGCGGCCGGCTCCGCCTCAACGGCACGGTCATGGCGACCATGGTCGACCGGATCAAGGAAAAAAATTGGCTACCCGAATCATTTTTTCCCCGCCTGCCGGTAACATTGCAAGATCTTGACATTACCTGGGACAAGGCATCCACCTCGATTGCCGGGGGCCTGGTTGCCGGTGCCGGGCAGTCGACCGACCCACAGGCCTTGCTGGATATCCGCACCACGGCAGATTTGCTGCGGATCAACAGAATCGCCTTTGCCACTGCCGAGGAACAGGGGGAATTATCGCTTATTCTCGACAAAAACAACCCCGAGGAAGGCCTCCTTTTTTCCTGGGGCGGTGCCATAGACGTCGATACGGTCAATGCCTTTTTCGAGACGAATCTGCTGGCCGGCCATCTGGCCGGCAACTGGAACGGCCGCCTGGCCGACAGCCTCAAGGCCAGCACCTTTGCAGGCACCCTGCAGGCCACGGATCTGCAATGGTTCTGGCGACGAGACCCGGAGATCACCTATGCCATACCTTCCCTGCGCTGCCGGGGAAACGGCAGTAGAGTCGAGATCGACTCCATGCTGCTCGGACTCGGCGAGGAGTCCGCCCAGATAAGCGGCCAACTGGCCGGCGCCCGCAGAAACCTGGACATTGATCTGCACCTGAAGGCCGCTGCCCTATCTTGGGAAAACGTGAACCGCTTTCTGAAGAACCTACGCGGTGACACCACGCAAAAACCATCCTTCACGGTGACCGGCGACCTCGCCTTTGATGTGGCCACCTTTACCAGCCCATCCTTTTCCCTTGCCCCAAAAGCCCCGGAGGTGGCAGCACCTTTGTACCAATGGCGGCCTTTCCAGGGCGTGGTCCGCCTGCAGCCGGAAAACCACCTTGCCGCCCAGATTTCCGGCGCCCAACTCTGCGGCCTGAATTTCACCGGCAACTGGTTTTCCGATGCGAACCTTGAACAGAGCTACGATCTTGCCACCCCGGCGGACGGAGAGGGCAAATTTCAGGATGCCTTGCCGTGTCTCGGAGTCAAACAGGATCTGGTGGAGGGCGATTTCACCCTGCAGGCCAAGGGCCGCCGCCGGAATGACATATGGGAGTCGGGCAGCGTTGCCATCAACTCGACCAACGGCCGCATCCTGCGCATGCGGTTGCTCTCCCAGATATTCAGCGTCATCAACATCACGGATCTCTTCACGCAGGATGCACAGTTGCAGGCTGGGGATCAGGGGTTTTTCTACTCAGAAATGAAACTGGCCGCCACGGTCGAGGAAAATACGTTACTGCTGAATAAAGCGGTTATCCGCGGCGAAGGGCTTAATCTCTTTGGCAGCGGCGATATGGATCTGGCCAGCAAGGAGGCGAATTTCACCGTGCTTATCGCCCCGCTCAAGACCCTGGACGCCATTGTCTCGAATATCCCCGTGATCGGCCGGGTTGTCGGCGGAAAACACGCCACCGTTATCACCATCCCGGTGGGGATTAAAGGGAATATCACGAATCCGACGGTGACGCCGCTGTCGCCCGAGGCCATCGGCGATGCGGTTATCGAACTGGTGAAAGAGACGTTGATGTTGCCGTTCACCATTCTTAATCCGCTACTGCCGGCGGACAAACCAGACTGACCGATCCGCCGAACAGCACGCGCCAGAGAAGGCAAGAACTCGAAAAAAAACCCCGGCCGGAAATTGCTCCGGCCGGGGGTAAAAAGGAGGGGAGGGATAAAAAGGAGAACGAGACAGAAGGGGTTTTCTTTTTCGTTCTGATTTGCTTAATACACATTTCATGCCAACCTGCCAAACAACGATGCAACATACTTAAACAAATGAGGAAAATAAAAAAACCGTTCCGGCCTGCTGCCCTCCAGGCAATCGCGCTGGATACTTTTTATACAGGCAAAAACAGCACCGGATAAAAAATACCCGCTGCCCGGACTAAAACCCGCTCAAATCATTGCCACAGATACATCGAAAGAAACCCTTCCAGTCCTGTTGTGTAGTGCGTGCCGCTGACCAGGAACCCCTCATTATGACCGCCGCGAATCTCCAGAAACTGCTTCGGCCCAGCAGCGGCCTCGTATAACCTATGGCCGTGCCGCCAGGGAATTATCTCGTCATCCCGGCTGTGAACCACCAGGACCGGACAGCGGGCATCCCGAAGGAACTCTCTTGTATCGTACCGGAAGCGGCACAGCCAGCGCACCGGCAGAAAGGGATACAGTTCCGTTGCCAGATCCGGCACCGATGTAAAACCAGATTCGACAATCAGGGCACCGGGCGCCTGCCGGGCAGCTAAGCCGGCCGCCACGGCCGCCCCGAGGGAACGGCCGAAGACCACGATATCGCGGCTGGCGAACCGCCGGTTTTCCGTGAGATACCGCCATGCCGCCTCTGCGTCGCGATACAAGCCCTGCTCCGAAATCGTGCCGGTACTCTGGCCATACCCCCGGTAGTCAACGATCAACACCGAGAGTCCAAGCTGATGGAATATCCGGAGAGAATCAAGACGATGCGAGATATTGCCGGCATTCCCGTGAAAAAACAGCAGGGCGCCCCGGCCCTGCCGGCCGGGGAGAAACCAACCAGCCAGCCGCACTCCGTCCTCCGTCTGGATAGCGACCTCTTCATACGGCAGGCCGATGCTATCGGGCCGGCTGTCGATCGCCCGTCCCGGCAGTTCTGGATAGTAGAGCAGCCGCGGCTGAGCCCAGTAAAACACCAGGACAATTGCCGCATAGCACCCGCCAACCGTAAGGATCAACGTCCAGAAACCTGTCCACATTTTCCTGTTGCGCCCCATGCGCGTGATGGCTCCGAAAGAATATACG
>MGTE01000040.1:0-784 GCA_001799275.1 Deltaproteobacteria bacterium RIFOXYD12_FULL_57_12 | reverse complement strand
ACGCCTCGTTCCTGCCGCCCATGATCGCCGCGCTCTTCGGATCGAGCCGCCAGCTCGCGACCGGGCCGGTCGCGGTGGTGTCGCTGATGACCGCCGCGTCGCTGGCGCCGATCGCGACGGCCGGCAGCGACGGTTTCATCGCGTACGCGATCCTGCTGGCGCTGGGAGTGGGGCTGTTCCAGCTCGCGCTGGGGTTGCTGCGCCTCGGGCTCGTCGTCAACTTCCTGTCGCACCCCGTGGTGAACGGCTTCACGAACGGGGCGGCGATCATCATCGCCACCTCGCAGCTCTCGAAGATGTTCGGGGTCAACGTGGACAGCGGAGAGCACCACTACGAGACCATCATCGCGGTCGTCCGGGAGGCGGTCTACTACACGCACTGGCCGACCCTCGCGATGGGCGCGGGGGCCTTCGCGCTGATGTACGGCCTCAAGCGGCTCGATCAGAGGATCCCGTTCGTGCTGATCGCCGTGGTGCTCTCCGTCCTGGTGTCGTGGCTCACCGGGTACTCGCAGACGGCGACGGTGCCGATCGATGCCATCGAGTCGCAGCGCGCCCGGGAGCTGATCGCGCAGTTCGACGCCGCGGTGCTGGAAGCGGAGCGGCTGGGCGTCGAGAGGACGAACCTCTCCGCTGAGCTGGAGAAGGCAAAGGGAGAAGGCGGGCCCGGGGACCGGATGCAGGCGCTCGGGATCGAGCAGCTCATCGAAACGGCGTCCGTCCGCATCGAGAACGAGAACCGCGTGAGCGCCGGCAAGGCGAGCGAGATCAGGAGGATCCTGCT
>MGTE01000039.1 GCA_001799275.1 Deltaproteobacteria bacterium RIFOXYD12_FULL_57_12 | reverse complement strand
GTTACCACCATGTGGACCTGCACATCTCGCTGCCCCATTACTGGTCGCTCGACAAAATCCATGCGACTGAAAAGGAGATCACCGAATCCCTGCTCACCGCCCTCGGCGAGGAAGGCGATATCATGATCCACATCGACCCCTGCGAGCCGGATTACTGCCCGATCTGCCACCTCGAACCCTGCGACGTCCGCCAGAGCGAGGCAGGCGAACCCAGGCGCTGGACCGTCCAGGAGGTCGTGGCACCCCGGCGGCCGCCCCGCGCCAATAATTCCAATAAACAATGACCCCGGGATCAGGCCTCTTTAAAACAAGTGCCTTTCCCGTTGGCAAACGAGATACCCCCATGGCTGCTGCTTTTTCCCATCGTGCCCGAAGAAAATGGCTGAAAATCATCCTGACCACCGATCCGGCCATGACCGAGGCCGCGGCCGGACTGCTCACCGAACTGACCAACGGTGGCATCGAGATCGCACCGACGCCGGCCGTTGATGCCGAGCAGGTGATCGGCTATCTGGAACTGATGCCCGACGGCCCGCCCGAGCAGGCGGAAGGGACCATTGAGCTGCTCCGTGGCATGCTGGCCGCCGTGCATCGGTATTTCCCGGAGCGGTCGGCCCCGGAACTGCGCATTGAACCGTTGGCCGAGGAGGATTGGGGGAACGATTGGAAGCAGCACTTCAAACCGTTCGCCATCACGCCGCATCTTATGATCCGCCCCTCCTGGGAGCCGACCGCCGAAACCGGTGATTGCGCGGTCATCGAAATGGACCCGGGCCTGGCCTTTGGCACCGGCCACCATCAGAGCACCAGACTGGCCCTGCGCCTGATCGACGATCTCTGTTTCGCGCAGCACTGCATTCCGGACCGGGTGCTTGATGTGGGCACCGGCACCGGCGTGCTCGGCATGGCCTGCGGCCTGTTCGGCGCCCGCGAAGTGCTGGCCGTTGACAATGATCCCGATGCGGTGGCCGCGGCCGCTGACAACGTCAGCCGCAACGGCCTGGAAGGAATCGTCAGGGTCAGCGGCCGTGATGTAACGGACATGACAGAATTTTTCTGCTATTTCGACCTGATCGTCGCCAACATCACCCACGATGTGCTCATCGCCCTGGCCCCGACCCTGAACGGTCTGCTGGCTGCGGGCGGCCATCTGATCCTGGCCGGCATTCTGGCCGGCGCCCAGGCGGATTCCATCCGCGCCACCTTTGCCGGCCACGGCCTGCAGCACATGACAACCGTGTCCGGCGAGGAATGGGTGGCGATGGACTTTGTCAAAACCAAGAAGTCAGAATACAGGAGTCAGAATGAGAAAAATGGCGACAAAATTCGCGTCGAGCCAGTTGCCTGAAGATGTTATCAGGCTGCGGAAGGCCTGTTCATGCATATGCTGGCTTCTGACTTCTGAATTCTGTATTCCCGGGTAATCATGCGCCGTTTTTTCATCGATCACACGCAGATTTCGAAAAACACCGCCCTGCTCATCGGGCCTGAAGCCCGGCACATCACGACCGTGCTGCGGCTGAAGCCGGGTCAGCCCATCCAGCTTTTTGACGGCAGCGGCACTTGCTACGAGGCGCGGATCAGCAGCATCTGCCGGGATCGGGTCGAAGCGGAAATCCTGCGTACGGCAATCAAGACAACAGAAAGCGGACCGTGCCTTTATCTCGGTCAGGCCCTGGCCAAAGGCAAAAAAATGGATTTCATCGTGCAAAAGGCCACGGAACTCGGCGTGGCGAGCATCCTGCCCTTTGCTTGCCGCTACAGCATTCCCGGCCACGCAGCGGATGAGCGGCAAGAGTTGCGGCAGCAACGGTGGGCGCGGATTGCCCGGGAGGCCTGCAAGCAATGCGGGCGGCCCGTACCACCGCTCTGCAGGCCTCCCGTAGATTTCGAGGTGCTGCTTGCCGCAACCGTAGCCCAAGACGATCTTGATCTGAAGCTACTCTTCTGGGAAGATGATGCCTGCGTGCCGCTCTCAAGGCTTACCATCGAGCCGGCCGCCATCCGGGCTGCCATGATCCTGATAGGCCCGGAAGGGGGGTTCAGCCGGGATGAGGCTGAAGCGGCAATTGCAGCAGGATTTACCACCGTCAGTCTGGGCCGGCGAATCTTACGGACGGAAACCGCCGCCTTGGTGGCAGTCGCCATTCTGCAGTATCTGCTGGGCAATCTTGAGTAAAGCGGGGGACGGGCACAGCCGGCGGGCGCGGCACCTTATGCGGTATTCTTCTTGTAACCGTTTACCAGGGGCACAAAAAAAGGACTATCCGGAAACTGTAAACGTTTACCAGTGCCGCAGATGCGCGAAAGAGGCCTGCGAGCTATAGCCCGCCTATGTGAGCAGGCTGATGACAAAGCAGATGCGGTGCTGGTGAACGTTTACTTCTTTTTGATCAATTCACTGATGATGCCGCCGCGCCGCAGACTATCCAGGTAGCATTCATACTGCTCGCGACAGACCTCGCCGATGGCACCCAGATGTTTGATGTTGACGGCGATCGCCTCGGCGTACAGGTCGCGGTCCGCCCCCCAGCGCTCGCGGAAATGCAGGCGCAGGGCCGCGGCGACATTGTCAAAATCCTTGCTCAGCTTGGTCTGGGCCACGGAACGGTAGAACTGCTCGGTCTTCTTCAGGAGTTCCAGTTCCGATTTGTAGCCGGGAATGCCGGCTTCTTCAAACTCCTGAAAAAGCAAGGGCAGCTTCTCCAGATACTTCCGGTCGGCCATCTGGGCGAGCAGGTCGGCGGAGCCCAGAATTTTGCCAAGCAGTTCGGCAATGGCTGAAGGGAACTGCATTCCCGCGATGGAATTGTTCAGGACCGTGCAGCGGATAATAGAGGCGCCTTCCTCAATCTCGGCCGCGGTAAAGTCGTGTGTTGCCAGGTAAGAGCGTAGGCGGGCGATGCTGCGCTCTTCGTGGCCGATGGTGTATTTGGCACCGGTGCCCACAGTGTCGTCCACCGCCTGAATGAGCCCGGTGTCGTGAAACAAGGCGGTCATGATGCCAAGCAGTATCTCGCGGCCGGTGAACCGATGACCGTCCACGGCAAGGCCGTGCATCAGTCTGCTCATGGCCAGAGCGACCAGGGTGGTGTGCGACAGATCGTGATAGGCGGTATTGCTGGCCTGATAGCCGGGAAACTGACCGTTGAAGAGCCGGATGATATCGGCATACCCCTGCCTGAGCACGGCAAGATCGAACTCCCGGGTCAGCAATGAGACGATGTGCTCGATTTCCACCAGGATGGCCTGGGGGTTTTCAATATCGAGCAACTCATGGAGAGAGACCTTTGCCGCATCCATCTTCTTCTGGCCGCCTCGTTTGCAAAACAAAAATATTCTCTTTGTATCGGGAAGTTACTGTTGTAGATGTCCATCTGCGACAAGCTATGTTACGATAGGCGATGAATGAAAAAACGGCAACCTCTTTTCGAAGCGCCGACTCCGGGCGGCAAGACCGAACCTTCCGGTTCAACGCCTGCCGCGCTACGGCGTAATCCAGACTGGTAATAAAAAAATGCGGGCAGTTGTACAACTGGTAAGCGAGGCCTCAGTGCGGGTCGACCGGCGCATCACCGGCAGCATCGGCAGCGGGTTGCTGGTTCTTTTGGGTGTGCATCGCGACGACACGGAAAAAGATGCGGCCCTCCTGGCGGACAAGATCGTCAATCTGCGGATATTCGCCGACGAACGCGGCCTGATGAACCGCTCGGTGATCGAGGCGGGCGGCGAAATTCTGGTGGTCTCCCAGTTCACCCTGTACGGCGACTGCCGCAAGGGCCGTCGGCCCTCCTATTCCTCGGCCGCGCCGCCGGCGCTGGCCAACACCCTGTACGAGGCCTTTGTCACCGAAGTACGGAAACATGGCGTGCCCGCTGCCACCGGCGAATTCCAGGCGATGATGGAAGTGGCCCTGGTCAACAACGGGCCGGTTACCTTGCTCCTCGACTCGACCAGGCAGTTCTGAAAAGTAACCGGCGGACTCGCCCTGGACCGGCGGATGACGTGGCAACCGGGCCGGAGTCAGCACCTTTTCATGAACCCTCTCCTGCCGGCATCATCCTTTGCGGGCCGTGCGATAGTTCCCCCTTCCCTGTTTCAGTCTTTGCACCATCTCGTTTGCCGCCCCGTTATTCCCGTCGCGATGTCCGCGCCCTTTCGACAAGGCACCATTCGTTGCCAATTGAAACGGCACGTTTCGTTTCTGCAACAAACAACCTGGCCGTGGCGCCCGAAAAAACCAGCAAAAAAATAATCATCTCATGAAAACAATATGTTGCCAGAAAACAATGGCTGCTGGCATAGAAAATGTATCTATAAGAGTAAACAAGCCACACCACGCAACCAAACACCTAATATGCAACATGGAGGTACGACAATGACACCGAGAATAAATAAATTCGACACCACGATGGCAGCTGCAACCTATGCCGAGGCCGGCGAACATGAATACGCCCGGCAGCTGTTGCACGAAGAAAGGCCTGAAGCGCGGAAACGCGTGGGACGTCTGCAGAGAATCTTCGCAGCCGTAGCCTTTGCCGAGGCCGGTGAGTATGAGACTGCCCGGGAGATCATGCGGGAGGAGGAACGGCCGGTAGCACGGGTGCAGCCCCGGCAGGAATTGCGGGCTTGACGCCTAGCCTGAAAAAAAACAAAAAATGGGGGGCGGTCGCAAGACTGCTCCCCCCATGTTTCTTCTTCCACGGGACACCGCCCTGCCAGCGCCATGAATTAGCCTGCCGTTTTTTATCCGGTTCTGCCGGAATCAGGGCATGAGCACCGCATCGACCATTTCATCAATCCGGTCCACCCACTGAATCGTGATGTCTTCGAGAATCTGCAACGGGATGTCATCAAGATCGACCGAGTTTCTTCCCGGCAGGATAACCGTCCGAATCCCGGAGCGCCGCGCCGCCAGTATTTTCTCCTTGACCCCGCCGACCGGTAGAATCCTGCCGGTCAGTGTCAGCTCTCCGGTCATGGCAACATCCCGCCTGGTCGTCCGCCCGGTCAGCAGCGAGATCAAGGCGAGCGCGATGGCGGCGCCGGAGGACGGTCCATCCTTGGGAATAGCACCGGCCGGCACATGGACATGCAGGTCATAATGTTCAAAGAAGTCTTCGGCAATACCGATTGAACTGGCATTACTCCTGACATAGCTCAGGGCCGTCTGGGCAGATTCGCGCATCACCTCTCCCAGGGAACCGGTCAGGATAAGCTCCTTTCCCCCTTTCATCTTCGCGGTTTCGATAAAGATGATATCTCCACCGACTTCGGTCCAGACGAGACCGGTGGTCACGCCCACCCGCCCGTTTTCCTCCGCCACCTCAAAGGAGTACCTGCGGGGCCCCAGATATTTTTCCAGCGAAGCGGCGGCCACCTCAACGGTCCCGCTCCGTTCCCGCGTACTTACAAACCCCTTGGCAATCTTACGGCATACCGTGGCAATCTGACGCTCCAGATTCCTGATCCCGGCCTCCCGTGTGTAACTCTGAATGATCCTGTAGATCGCCTCGGGGGCAATTCGAGTCGGATAGCCGGACAGGCCTGTCTCCCTGATCTGTTTTGGAATGAGGAAGCGGGAGGCAATCTGAAACTTCTCCTCTTCAGTGTACCCGGTAAATTCGATCAGTTCGGTCCGATCAAGAAGGGGTTCGAGAATATTGTCAACGACATTGGCGGTCAAGATAAACAGAACGCCGGACAGGTCAAACGGTATATCGAGGTAACGATCCACAAAGGCGGCGTTCTGCTCAGAGTCCAGGACCTCCAGCAACGCGGCTGCCGGGTCCCCCTTGAAATCCTTGCCGATTTTATCGATTTCATCGAGAATTATGACCGGATTGGCAGACTCGGCCCGCCGGATCTCTTCGATAATCCGGCCCGGCCTGGCACCGGCATAAGTCCGTCGGTGCCCCATGAGCTCCGCCTCATCCTTCATGCCGCCCAGAGAGATTCGCACAAACTTGCGGCCCAGGGCATGGGCGATCGATCTGCCCAGTGAGGTCTTGCCGGTACCAGGGGGGCCGGCGAAACAGAGGACCGACCCTTTGGTCTCCCGCCGGGCCGCCTTTTTCATCAAGGCTTCCCGGGCCGTAGCCCGTACCTCGTCCAGCTTGAAAGGTTTGGCAATGTAATGATAAGCCCCCTTCCTCAAGGACTGGACGGCCGTATCGACAGAGGCAAAGCCGGTGATGATGACAACCGGCGTATCCGGACACTTAATCCTCGTTTGTTCAAGGACGTCGAGGCCGCTGACCTTGGGCATCTTGAGGTCGCAGAAAACAACATCAAACTGCGTCGTTTCCAGCTTCCGGCAAGCGTCTTCGCCATCCACCGCCACCTCAACCTCATAATCTTCCTTTTGCAGGATATGGCTGAGATTCCGGCGCGCCACCTCTTCGTCGTCCACCACCAGGATACGCGGCCGTTCACCCAGCCGCAGAATCCTGACGGCCAGATGCTCCAGAATCCGGGCCTTGGTCTTATGCAGCCCGTAATGATATTCATCAAGAATGCGCTCCGCGAGTTCGAGATCAAGACTGTCCGGCGTTTTCTTGTCCCAGGGGATGGTCAGCAGAAAATTTATGTAGGTAAAGCTGATCGTATACTCGGACGAGGCCGGGCTGATCTTGGCGAGGAGATCGGTCTCATTCTGGGCGATCCGCCGGACATGTTCAGGCAGCCGGGCCGACCGGATCATGTCCTGCAACTCATCGACGGTCGCGGCCTGGACCTTTTCCTCGGAATTCTTGAAAAATCGCATCGGCGAACATCCCGGATTTTCTTTCAAAATTCAACAGCTAACCATTATCCTTTTTTATTCCCTGCCGATGCGGCTGTCAACAAGAAAGGGGCGCCGGCCATTGTTCAGGAACTTCGAAGGCGGAGGAGTTCAACA
>MGTE01000038.1:231-7616 GCA_001799275.1 Deltaproteobacteria bacterium RIFOXYD12_FULL_57_12 | reverse complement strand
AAAAAAGCCCCCGGCTCTCACGAGCCGGGGGCTTTTTTTGTGGTGTAGTGAGGAGTGAAAAGTAAGGAGTGAAGAGTAACAGAATAATCGGGTAATTCTTGCTCCTCACTCCTCACTTTTCACTCCTCACTCCTCACTGCCACCCAATTAATCTCTTGACTCTGCAGCGAATTTCGAGTTACGGAATGTTTCAGACAAACAAAGTTCCAACTGGCAACTGCCTCAAAAACACAAGAAGTAACAGGATGGGACTTGAGCCCTTACAGGAAAGGAAAATGAATATCACGAATACCATCTGGCGAAACTGTTATGCACATCCTGACCGTGTAGCGCTCCTGTATGAGGGACATCCGGCCAGTTACGGCGCCCTGCGGCTTAGAGCAGAACTGGCATCGGCTCGCTTGGCGGCTGCGGGCGTCACACGCGGTGATGTGGTTGCGCTGTCGATTCGCAACCGGTTGTCATATCTGACTGTTCTGCTTGCGGTGACGCGGCTGGGCGCCGTTGCCACACCGCTGTGGAACGGGCTGCCCGCGGAATACCGGGAAGAACTGGTTGCAGCAAATCGCGTACGCACCATTGTGCTGGACAAGGACGAAAGTTGGCGCAGCAGCAGCCTGCCGGCATCGTGTTATCTTGAAGCAAGCATGTTGTTGGCACCGCCGGCGACTGACGAACGTCTCGAGGTGCCGCCGGTTGCGCAGGGTCTGGACGAACAGCCGTGGCTGATCGCTCTCTCTTCTGGGACGACTACCGGCAAACCGAAAAGAAATCCACAGAACCACGCCCGTGGCGCCCTTTTAGCCAGCCTGTCGCCACGAGCCAATCAGGACGACCAGGAACGCGTATTCCTGTTCACCTCATTGGGGATCGAATACGGAATCAGCACAGTCATGCGGCAGTTATATCGTGGCGCAACGACCGTGCTGACGCAGTCAATAAAACCCGAGGGCTTTTATGCGACGGTTCAGCGCGACCAGCCCACCAGGGTTGTCACGACAACGGCAAATGCCACTCTGCTCTGGGCCCATGCAGCCAAAACCCTCCCCGAAAGTTTGACGGCCTGCGCCAGCCTCAAATCCATCATGGTAGCCGGAGGTTTCGTGTCGAAGGCCCTGCGGGACGGCATCACGCACCGGATTTGTTCCCGGCTGGAGGTGGATTACGGTGCAACCGAAACAGGCAGTCTGGCGTTTTCCACCCCGGAGACCCATGCGGTGCGCCCTGGATCGACAGGACGCCTCAACTCCTGGGTGCAGGCGGAAGCGGTGGATGAAAACGATCACCCCCTGCCTCCTGGTCAGCAGGGAATACTGCGTTTCAAGTCACTGCTGCTCACCAATGGCTATCTTGACGATGAGCAAGCAACGGAACAGGCCTTCCGCAATGGCTGGTTCTACCCCGGAGATAGCGGCTCGGTGGGTACGGCAGGCTATCTCTTTCTGAATGGCCGGATCGATCACATGCTCAATCTGGGCGGAAACAAGATTAATCCGGACCTGATTGAAAAACTACTCGATGAGCAGCCGGAAATCATCGAGTCCGCTGTGGTAGTCGTTAAGAGGCACACGGGAAAGCTGGCGCTGGTCGCCGCCGTGGAAGCACAGGCGCCAGTCGACTCAGCAGCCTTGAAACGGTTGTGTCAAGAGCGTCTAGGCAAGATGTACAGGCCGCATGCCATCGTGCAATTCGATGCCCTGCCGAGGAATGAAAGCGGCAAGGTGATGCGCCTGGCACTGGCCGCACGCATCAAATTTCCCTCGGAGGAGATCCGGCAATAATCCTGGCTGGTTATAACTGGGGCTTACTTTCAAATACGTGCGTCAATCGTCCGTAATCGTTTATCCCAGGTCAATATTTTTTCATCAGCCGTAAGCAGGGTTGCCGAATTATCCAAAGCAGTGGCAACAATCAGACGGTCTGCAGGATCGCCATGAAATTTCTGTAGGCCCCCAGCCCGAATTCCGGTTGCACCATCTAACGAAATTTCCAACAGACCATTTTCAAGCAATTCCTTTCTCCAGATATCAACCTCAAGCTGCATGGCAAGGCGTTGCTTCTGAAGCAGCATGGCGACCTCCCAAAAACTTATTGCCGAAACAGCCAACTCCCCTGCCAGCAACGCATGATTAATCAACTCGATGGCTTTATTGCCAAGGCTCATATTCCCTTCATCCATCCAGATTAAAACATGGGTATCAAGCAGGATCATTTTTCAGCATCCCAGTTTTCGTCAAGAGGAGCGATTAAGTCACCAGTGCTACTGACCTTTCCTCGATGTAACCCCAGGAGGCTCTTCGGCACAGGCCGGTAGGGGACAAGCCGTGAGACCGGCTTGCCATTTTTGGTTATCACGATTTCTTCGCCTGTCTGGTTAACTTTATCCATGATACTGAGGCATTTTGCTTTAAACTCAGAAGCTTTTATCGTTTGCATGAACGTATCTCCTTGCCCGCCTGTTCTGATTATGGTCATAACCATGGTCATAAAAATGATAACGTTTTATAAGAGAATAAGCAAGAAGCTTTGCTTGTTAGCAGGAAGGAATCCGGATCGAACCGATCCGTCAGGAACAGCCTCAGGAAGGGCTCCGGCATTCGGTCTTTTCCGAAGGCGGTGCTGGCTGAAGAGACAAAGGCTGTGGCGAACAGCAGCTCGATTGGCATGTTTCCGGGCCGGCTGGCGTGCCCCTGAAATATCGCCTGAATACACCCAAAAGCGGCTTGACGGAAAGTACCAGCAGGAGCAGGGCGGCGGCTGTCTGCAGCCAATCAGGCACCATCTCGGCGGCCGCGCCGACCGCGGCTTGCGCCGACAACCCCAGGCCGGCGTAAACCTGATCCAGCACTAGCCCGCTCAGCACCGTGCAGATGGCAAGCATCACCAGATAGACCATTGTCGCCCGCCGGCCCAGAAGCCCGACCAGCATCGAGAGCGAGGCAATATTGGTGGCCGGTCCTGCCAGGAGAAAAACTAAAGCGGCGCCCGGACTTACCCCTTTCAGGATTAAGGCGGCGGCCACCGGTGTCGAGGCGGTGGCGCAGATATACATGGGGATGCCGGCGGCAAGCATGATCAACATGGATGAAAGCCCGCCGCCCAGATAACGACCCAGCAAGTCAGACGGCACCAGCACGGCGATAACCCCGGCCAGGAGCAGCCCGGCAAAAAACCAACCGGCCAGCTCGGCCCAGAGGTCATTGAACGCGAAACGCAGGCCGGCCGTCAGCTTTTCGACAAAACTGTGATGGCTGGCATGAGCGGCCGGCGGACAGTCAGTGCCGTCGCAGCAGTTGGCCACCGGGCAACTTCTGTCCACCCCCCGCAGCCAGTCCGTTTCATCCTGCTTGTGCAGCAGATTCTCAGCAAACCCGGCTGCTACCGCGGTGAAAAGTGCGGCCAACGGCCGGGCCACGGTTAAGAGCGGGTCAAGCAGGGCATACGAGATCACAATGGAATCGACCCCGGATTCCGGCGTAGAGATCAGAAATGCGGTGGTAGCGCCGTTGTTGGCCCCCTGCCTCTTGAGGGAGGCGGCCGCCGGCAGTACGCCGCAGGAACAGAGGGGAATGGGAATGCCGAATAAAGCGGCCTTGAGTACTGGAAGAAAACGGCCCCGTCCAAGATGGGCCGCCACATAGGCGGGATTAAGAAAAACCTTGAGCAGGCCACCCACCAGGAGGCCGAACAGAATATAGACCGCCGCATCCGTAAAGAGATGCCATGATTCCTCAAAAACGCGAAATATAAATGACATAGGGATTCAGGAGTCAGAATTCAGGAGTCAGAATAGTGTTTGAATACACATCCAGTAGCTATTTGAGACATCTCACGAACCAGCTACGACTCGGATGTCGTCGCCGGGTCCCTGTTTTGTTACGTTTTCTCCTGGATTCTGTCTCCTGAATTCTGAATTCGCTTGCAAGTATTTCTATCCTTCCGCCACATGTTCCAGGGCCAGCCGGATCAGCGCTGCCACATGGTCGTCATCCAGCCGGTAGTAGAGAATGGTTCCATCCCGACGATTTCTCACCAAACGCATGGTCCGCAACAGCCTTAACTGATGGCTGACCGCCGACTCGCTGATGCCGAGCAGCGCCGCCAGATCGCAGACGCACATCTCGCGCTGCTCCAGCGCCCAGAGAATTTTCAGCCGGGAGACGTCCCCCAACGCCTTGAATGTCTGACTGAGATCTTCAAGCACAGCCAGCGCCAGGGCCTCGGTCCGGGCGGCCTCCACCAGATCCCGGTGGATCACCCGACAGTCACACAAATCATTTTGTGGCGGCATAGCTCCTCACGACTATATGATCATAGACTCATATAACACAAAGTGCCTTCCCTGGTCAATACTGATGAATTCGGAATCCTACTTTGTCATATTCCGAAAGAATCCAGGAGCCAGGAGTCAGAATTCAGGAGAAAAAGAAACATTCTTTTGCCCGAATCGTTCGATTTATTCTGCCTCCTGAATTCTGGATTCTGAATTCCACAATGCAACAAAGTCGAAGTAAGCGCCTCATACTCGCGCTGAGACGCGGAGACGCGGAGAAAAGATGTTTTCCCTTTTAGCTATACGGACAGAACTAGGAATATGACAGGTTAATAAAAAACAGCAGGGCGCATAAAAAGCAAACGGGGCGGCCCCTCCAGGGATACCGCCCCATTTCCGACTTCCTGCCAAGGGTGCCGGAAAACCGCACTACCAGCTTCCGGCCGGCAAAGCGGTCAGAAGTGCCGTATACTCAGCCTCGTCAAAAAGGCGCTGCTCCCGGATGGAGCGGAACAGACTCAAGGCATAGGCATCTCCTATCTGCCGCATGGCTTCCGCTGATGAGCAGCCGTCACTGAGCAGACGATCCATGATATGCACGACAACCGCCGGTTTCCCGGCCCGCAGTTGCGCATGGACCACCGAATCGATGCCCTCCCGAATCACTTCTTCCCCGCCGGATTGGCGCTCTTGTTGTTGGTGGTGATGGCCGACCGCTTCCACTTCATATTCGGCGGCGTCTTCACAGTGGCCTTCAATGCAGACGCTCACCCACTTGCTGATCCGCACCCAGTCCTGCCTGTTTTCCCATCTGGTTCTGCGCTCCTGCACCCGTCGCTCCACGGCACAGTCTACCTGATAGGCTTCGCGGCGGTCCCCCTCCCAACGACGGTCCAGGCCCGACCGCCTGTACAGCGGTGGCCCGCTACCGACCTCTTTCGCCCTGCCCTCTCCTCTTTCCTGCGCACCAATACCGTTCAAGTACGCCACCAGTTCTCCCTCCCACGTCTTTTTTTGCAGACTATCTGGCGCGCCCGTCCTCCCCCCGAAAGAATTGCGAACCGACCAAGACGCATACCACATTGTGGCATGCAAATGTGCAACGACTATAAACAATCAGTCCGGCTGGTTGCAAGATTTATTTGTAACTGCCCAGTATTCAGAATTCAGGAGTCAGAATTCAGAATGGCCTTGGAATAAACCACCAGCCGTAGATCTCAGACTTCGGAAATGGTTGCGTCAAGCGATAGACAGCAAGCACGAACTGATGGGCTTTTTGCCACACCACCAAGTCTTCAAACTTCTTTGCCGACTCTCTCATTCAGGCTCCTGAATTCTGACTCCTGAATACCTGAGTAGTTACTTGCTGTTGATTTCCCAGACCCCCTGCCACTCGGCCGGCGGCGGCGCAACAAATTTTCTGCATCTGGCAAGATAAGCGGCGGCCGGCGGCATGACGGTGGCAAGCTCCTCAAAATCCGCGACCGCGGCAAGAAAATCGCCCCGTTCATAAGCGGCCAGACCCTTTTGAAACCGCTGCAGTTGCGGCTGGCGGTCCGCATGCTCTTCGGGAAACAACGGCTCATAAATGTTGACCGCCTCCCGGCGGCCTACCACGGTGACCCTCCCCAGCGCACAGGTCGGAAACTCCTCACCCATGGCCGCCAAAGTAGCGCCAGAGAGCATGGTGTAGGTGCCGAACTGCTTATTGATCCCTTCCAGGCGGGCCGCCAGGTTGACAGCATCGCCAAGCATGGTGTAGTCGAAGCGGGTGCGCGATCCCATGTTGCCGACCACGGCCGGGCCGGTGTTGAGGCCGATCCGCATGAACAGGTCGCGGCCGATCCGCTGGCGGATGGCGGGCCGCATTGCCGCAAGCCGTTGCTGGCAGCGCATGGCGGCCCGCACCGCCCGGGCCGCGTGATCGGCCTGCGGCAGCGGCGCGTTCCAAAAAGCAATGATCGCATCGCCTTCATACTTGTCAATGGTACCGCCCTCTTCATGGATAATATCGGTCATGGCTGACAGATATTCGTTCAAGAGCGAGGTCAGCTCCTCTGGCGACAACCCCTCGGAAATCGAAGTGAATCCCTGCAGGTCGGAGAAAAAAATCGACAGAACCTTCCGCTCGCCGCCCAACTGCAGCCGGCCGGGCTGGCGGATCAGCTCCTCGATCACGGCCGGACTCAGATACTGCTTAAAGGCGTTCTTGATGAACCGTTTCTGCCGACCCTCGCTGGCGTAGTTGACCAGCAGCGCCCCAGCCATGCTGCAACCGGCCCCGGCCAGGATGACGATCAGAGGCAGCCACCAACCTCGCCTGTAGGCCATGAGCGAGAAAACCATTGGCAGGCCCATAAAGAGAAAAAAACCGAGCAGAGTGTCAACAACTCGAATCCGATAGGTGTGGTAAAAAGCGGCTGCCAGACAGAAGAGGGCCACGGCCAGAATCACCGGTCCGCGGGAAAGAGGTTTAATGAAATCATTGGCAAGCAGGTTGTCGAGAATGGTGGCCTGGATCTCGACACCGGCGTAGACGCCGTCCACCGGCGTCGGCCGCAGATCTAACAAGCCGGGCGCCGAGAAGCCGAAGAGCACATAGCAGTCGCGCCAGGCATCCGGCTCCCTGATGGTCGGCTCCTCGCCAGCGGCAAGCCGCAGGGCGCTCTGCAGCACGGCAGCGGCGCTGTAGGCTCGGTGAGTGCCGGCCGGCCCCCGGAAATTAAGAATGGCCTCGGCTCGGGCATCGATGGGCAACTGGTGGCCGGCAAGGGTCAGGCCTGCCATCGAAAGACTTACGTTTGACTGCGGGTTGGCTGCCAGCCAGGTGCTCAGGGCAAGGCCCGGCACCAGATGGCCGTCAAAGACGTTAAACAGCCCGGACCGCCGATAGATCCCGTCCGGGTCGGGATTGAGATGGACATTGGCCAGCACCGCGGCAGTTGTGGCCAGTTCCGGCACCGGAAAACTGGCCCGCGGCAGAACCACGTCGGCGCCACGATTGGCAGCCAGCCACTCGGCAAGACCACCCACCGCAAACCTCTGGCCGGGAATACCGGCCGGCCAGACAAGGTCGCTGCCCGTCTCCCGACCGAGAAAGACGGCCTGAGCG
>MGTE01000038.1:0-73 GCA_001799275.1 Deltaproteobacteria bacterium RIFOXYD12_FULL_57_12 | reverse complement strand
GCCAGTCCCAGGTCTTGTTCTCCAGGCCATCGAGCCAGCCCGGCAGCCAAAGCGCCAGGGCCATGCCAAAACC
>MGTE01000037.1:7498-10015 GCA_001799275.1 Deltaproteobacteria bacterium RIFOXYD12_FULL_57_12 | reverse complement strand
TTACTTCAAGCCGTCGCCTTCTTGTAATGTACACGAAAAGCGCGGGCCAGTCTCTTCCTATCCTTATAAAATCTTTGCAGACACGTTGCGTTGTCGCAGCAGTAAGCGCCGCGTCCGGCAAGCGTGCCGACCGCATCCCGTGCCGGTTCACCGTTGACCAGGGCAAAGCGCAGCAGCAATTCCTTGGCCGCTCTGCGGCGGCAGGCCAGACAGGTCCGCACCGGCTCATTTCCTGGCTCTTTCCGACCGGCCATCGCTCTTTCCCTTCTGTGCCGCGTGGTCCGCGTTCCGCCACGGCCAACAGGCCAGGCACTTACTCCCGGCCGTCGGACGACGCGTCTTCTTCTTCCCTTGTTTCAGGACCGTTTTCTTCGGCCCGTTGCTCCTGCGCCCGCTGGTATTCCTTGGCCATCGCCAACAGCCCCTCAAGACGCGCACTATCAAGGCCCGGGATCTCGGCAAGGTCTTCCGGAGCGGCTTCGAGCACGTCCTTGGCCGAGGAAATTCCCTCGCCATGCAGGGCATCCGCCAGGGCTTCGTCGGCGCCGGTGATAATCAGGAGCGATTTATAGCCATCCTCGGCCAGCTTAGCGTAGCGGCTGGCGCTTTTTACATCGATCCGCCAACCCAGCAGCTTGGAAGCCAGCCGCACATTCTGTCCCTGCCGACCGATCGCCAAGGAAAGCTGATCGTCAGGCACCACGACCAGCAGGGTTTTCCGGTCTTCATCCACCAGCACCATGGAGACTTGGGCCGGAGCCATGGCGTTGGAGACATATTTCGCCGGGTCCGGATTCCAGGGCACGATGTCAATCCGTTCGCCCTGGAGTTCCTGCACCACGTTCTGCACCCGGGAACCCTTCATGCCGACGCAGGCGCCCACCGGATCCACATCGCTCTCGCTGGAGGCGACCGCGATCTTGGCACGGAAACCGGGTTCGCGACTCACGGCCATGATCTTGACGATGCCCTCGGCGATCTCCGGAACCTCCATCTCGAACAGCTTGACCAAAAAATCATTCGCGACCCTGCTCAGCACCAGCTGATGGTCCCGGGCTCCCTGGCGCACATCAAGCAGATAGGCGCGGATCCTGTCGCCCTGCCGGTAGGACCTCTTGGGGATCTGCTCGGTCTGGGGAAGAATGGCATCGGTCCGGCCGAGATTGATGACCATATCGCCACGCTCGAAACGCTGCACAATGCCGTTGATGATCTCACCCTTGCGGTCCCGATACATCTCGTAGATAACATCAAGCTCGGCATCCTTCATCTTCTGAATGATGACCTGCTTGGCGGACTGCGCGGCGATCCGGCCCAGTTCGGAGATATTCTCCATCTTGGTGCCCAGTTCGTCGTTCACATTTACTTCCGGGTCGAGCGACAGGGCCTCGGCGAGCGAAACCTCCTTCTGTTCGTCCGCCACCGTCTCCACCACGGTCCGAAACTGAAAGACCTCAACCTCGCCGAGTTCCTCGTTGTAACGGACCTCGAGCTCGCGGCGGCTGCCGTATTTCTTCCGGGCGGCGGAACGCACCGCCTCTTCAACGGCGCGGATAAGCAGCTCCCGGTTGATACCCTTGTCCCTGCTGATCTGATCGATAATCCTTTTTAAATCCGATAGCATTGTCCCACACTCCAAATATGATGGTCTCGCAAAAAGTCAAAAAGACCTGTCGCTGCTTGTACTCGCATTACTCTTATTTCCACTTTGCCACATTCCAACCAAAAGAATCCAGGAGTCAGGAGTCAGAATCCAGAAGACAAGAGAAACATTCTTCTGCCCGAATCGTTCGATTTATTCTGTCTTCTGAATTCTGTATTCTGAATTCCACAAAGTAGAATTAGTTAAAATTCAACTTCCAGCCTGGCCTTGGCGATCAAGGCAAAGGGAATCACCACCTCACCCTGCTCAATGGTCATGGCAATGGCGTCATCGTTCACCGGTCCAAGCCGGCCGATAAAGACCTGCTGCCCGTTGATCGCCTCACTGGTTTTGACCTTGGCCAAACGGCCCACGAACCGACGAAAATCTTTCTCGTTGCGCAACGGCCGGTCCAGGCCGGGCGACGAGACCTCCAAATGATACGGATAGGTGATGAGTTCCTCGATCTCCAAAAGATTGCCCGCCTCCCGGCTGACCCGGGCGCAGTCGTCCAGCGTGACGCCGGCCTCCGTGTCGATGATCAGCCGCAGAACCCAGCCGTGTCCCTCCCGCCGGAACTGGGCCTCGATCAGCTCGGCCGCCATTTCGACCAGAACCGGCGTGATCAGGGCGGTCACCCGGTCGATCAGCAACATGTTGCTTTCTTTTTCCATCGCCGCATCGCAAATAAAAAAAGCGGGCGAAGAGCCCACTTTCATAAGTTCTGCACAGGTCGTCGAACAACGGCCTGCACCCTTTCCCACGTTTGGACGGCTGCGGTGCCGCCCGGGCCGGGGAATCTGCTGCCCGCGGCCCAGCCTGCTACAAAGAAAGGCCGCACTCAAAACAAGGCGGCCGAAAGTCAGAATCTTGTG
>MGTE01000037.1:0-7489 GCA_001799275.1 Deltaproteobacteria bacterium RIFOXYD12_FULL_57_12 | reverse complement strand
GAAGCTTGTGCTCTACCAGCTGAGCTACACCCGCCTGCAAGCCACTACGAAGGAAGCAATATAATTTAATTTGTTTGCTTGTCAAGAGAGATCAGCATTTCAATGAAATAATCCCAACTCCCGCCGTAGCGCCGGCACCTCACGACAGATTACTTCCAAGATGACTCCAGCACACGAGACGCCGTTTCCGTGCCGATCAGCGGCAGATGTATTTTATGGTTATTTAATGCGCCAATAATGCCGTCCATCTTCAGTAATGGCTGGCTCAAGACCTACACGCTCCGATGGCGGCAAACTGGCCTTCAATAGACTGGAAAGATCATGGAGCAAGGCCCGAACACTTGCGACATAGCTGTGTCCCAGGAATGTGTCATCAACCCCCGAGGCGTCTATCGTATCCAGCTCTGCTGCCGTGGTTACGGGTGGAATCAGGCCTGCACGGGCAAATTTATGCAAAGCCTTCGATAACCACACGGCCTTATCCAACGGAGAGGTATACAGCGTTTTATTGCGGCCGACAGGTTTAATCTTTTGTAACGATTGCATAAAGACACGGGCATCCACATCTGGAGCAGCAAAGACCAACTTATCTATTGCTGAACCCCTGCCTCCCCTCATCCCTTGAGCGACCGCCTCCAGTGCACGCAACAGCGCCCGATTTCCCATGCTATGCGCTACCACGTGGATGGTTGTAGCCGCGGACAAAGCACATTGATCAAGACGGCCAATAAATTCTGTTACCGAATCGTACGAAGCCTCAATCGCCGCTTCATCCGCCACGTAGTCATCCGCGTCACCACCTGATGGCCAGCTGAAGAAAACTGCTGGTTGGATACGTAAATCATAAGAGAGCTGCGCCGTTCGCAGTACAGCTTGATTGAATGTGACGTTGTAACCATGCAGAAAAAACAAAGCTTCCTGCTTACGTTCATCATCGCGCGGTTCAGCCATCTCGCTTGCAAGCTTAATCCAAAAACTCTCTTCTGGAATTGAGTCAATTGATACAACCGCAAGACGGTCATCACCTTTGATGAGCCGGACCCACCATGATGAACCGAGAGAACCCGGCACATGGCCTTGCGGTATGTTCACCACGCACCGGCCTAGTGTTGTTGTATCGCTCCATTCGTTGCCAAAGCCCTTCGAGATATCCTTTCTTTCGATAGGTGCGCGGTTGGTCCCGAACCATACGGGTACATTCCTTGGATCCCGCAGAATCTCTTCTTGACCCACAGAAGAAGAGTCAAGGTTTCGAAAACCTGTAAAAGGAATATTCCCCGCATCTGTAAGACCAAAACCTTTGGATGAATTGAACCATCTAATTCTGCTAACTGGCGGACTTTCGCCAACAGACGCCTGCGCCAAAACCACATCCCGCATCCTGGCCGGCTCAAAGACCACGGCAAACCCCCACTGCCCGAAGCCGCCCTTCGCATTGACGGCTTCTATCCAAATTTGCATGGCTGCCCGCTTGGCCCGGTTCTGCTCGCTGTCCTGCCCCTTCACTTCCAGCACCAAAGTTTTACCATTGTTCAGCCGGATGAAATAATCCGGCACAAAATTGCGAGAAGCCCCCCGATAGAGATACCGGACCTTGAAATTCAGGTGGTCGTTTTTCGCCCAGGAAACCACGTTTGGCTCTTTCTCGCACAGATCGGCCACCGCTTTTTCCCAGGTACTGTCATAGACCGCATGGCTGATCTGCGATTTTTCTGTTGGGAAACACGGTTTGGTCGTGTACCAGGTGCGCATGAAGGTGGTTGAGCCGATGGGCAGTTCCTCGTCGAAGAGCACATCCATTTTTTCTGTATTCTGCAGCTGCACGAACCGACTGACATGCCCGACCACCGTGTCCATGTTCATGGCGATCAGAATACGCCGGCGGGTCTGATCCTGATGCCAGAGGCTGGGGATAATCAGTCTGCCGCTGTCCAGAAACTCCTCCACCACGTGGATGAGCTGCACCGCGAGATACTGCCTGTCCCCGGTAAATGAGCCTGCACTTTGCAGATACAACTTGCGGGCTGCACGGAAAATGAGGTTCTGCAGGCGGAATTCCCCAACAGCCTTTTCCAGGTCAATATCGCTTACCTTGGAAAGATCGGCATATCCTGTCAGGGCGGGAGCAATTTCGGCATGGATGGGGGTCTGCATCGGGTCAAGGGTGAGGGACTCAACACCCACCCAATTGACAACCAGCGTGGGCCTGAGCACCGCCTCCACCCGCAACACATTCGGCCAACGTATTTCATACTGGTTGCGGCCCGGCACAACCTCAATCTGCACGCTGGGCTTCGGCGGCGGCGGGGGAGGTCCATCGCCGCCCAGATCTTGAAATATGGAAAGCGGTACACCGAAGATGTTCACATATTCCGGCAGGAACAGACCATCGTCGTCCCGTTCATACGACACGCGCCGCAGGCCGCGTCCGATTACCTGCTCGCAAAGCAACTGACTGGTAAAGGCCCGCAGCCCCATGATGTGGGTAACATTGGCCGCGTCCCAGCCTTCGGAAAGCATGGCCACGGAAATGACGTTCTGGAGCCGTTGCCCGGATTGGCCGCGTTTGCCCACGGTATCGACCAGGGCGCGCAACTGTTCCTCCTGTTTGGCGTTCAGCAAATCGTCACGCTTGTCATCCGGCAGGCCGGCCGCGCGGATAATGGCCTCCAGGCGAGCGGCATAATCCTTGTCCCTGGTGATCGACTCGCCCCGTTCCGCCTTTTCCAGAACCCTGGAGTCCACCCGCAGGGTTTGTTCCGGGGCTTGAGTTTCGGAAATCAGGCAATCGCCGCCATTGAAGAAATGCTCAAGACGGGCCGCGGTTTCGGTACGGTTGCATACGGTGAGTATCACCGGAGGAATCGCGTGCCCGGCTCCGCGCCATTGCCGTGCCGTTTCCCTCCAGTCATAGGCAAGCAACGCATAGGCCTTCTGCACCAGATCAGGCAAAGGTTCAAAGGGATCGGCCTTGCGATTCAGATCTTCCCGGACCTCTGCCTCGTTATACAGATGATAGAGCTTGCTCCGGTAGGTCTGGGCATTGGCCAGGGCGTCATCGCGCACCACCACCCGCGGCGTCTTCACCAGGCCTGCCTCAATGGCGTCGTTCAGGCCAAAATCGGAGACAATCCAGCCGAACAGACCCTTTTCCGTCGATCGCTTGCCGGTAGGTGCAAACGGCGTGGCGGTCAGGTCAAAACAACGGCGGATGCGTCTCGTTTTATGTATACGATCAAGCCCTTCGATCCAGCGGGTGGCCTCATCCAGATCGATCCCCAGCGCTTCCGCCTCCTGCCTGCTCACCTTGAGTTCGGGGCGCTGCCGATAGGCATGATGGGCCTCGTCGTTGATGATGACAATATCCTTGCAGGAAGAAAGCTTTCCCAAAACCCGGCGGGTAAATGCCTCGTCGCTTTCCGCCCCTTTTTTCACCACTGAGCGATCCTGTTCCTTGAGCGGCATCAGGACATGCCAGTTCTCCACCCGCAGAACCGCCTGGTTAATCTTCTGGCGCATGGCCTCGTTGGGGCAGAGACGGAATTCGTCGTACACGTTTTTTTCGTGGCCGGAATACAGAACCTGCAACCGTTCCTTAACCGTCAATCCCGGCGCTACTACGAACAGTGCTGCGGAAAACTCCCTGCGCTTGGGATAGGTCAGGGCATTCAACACCTGCCAGGTGATGATCAACCCCATCAAGGTGGTCTTGCCGGTACCGGTGGCCATCTTGTTGCAGATGCGCTCCCAGGGGCCGCCATCGCCGGGCAAAAATATTCCCTGCTTGAATTCCTGCGGTGCCTCCACCCACCAGATCAAGGTCTCGATGGCTTCCAACTGGCAAAAGTAAAACGGCAGTTGTCGGGCCTCGTGATCATACCAGTGCTCCACAAGCCGACGGGTGACGCTGGTTACTCCCGGATAACCGGCATCCCGCCATGCATCCACCCGCGGCCGGATACGGTTGACCAGTTCCAGTTCCTCCACCCGCCTGGTGTTGGTGCGGGTGTCAAAAATCTCGTAGCCCGCCGGCCTGCGGCCTTCCACCTTCTCGAACACCCGGCCGAACCGGTCCTGCCCCCAGTGCTGTCGCGGCATCTCGTAAGGAGAATTGATGATCAGGGACTTCGCAACATTACGCATCAGAATTGTGCCGTTAGTATGCCTGAGCTTGTGCGCTCAACTCGGTTAATCGCCGAAAGGCCCTCGCCAGACTGTCGGAGGTTGCAGCCGCTCTCCGGATTTCCCAGCCTTCCGCCACGAAGCGGCTCAACATCTGGTTGTATCCCAGACCGATGCGGGCCTTCGAGCCTCGCTCCGGCAGGATGGCCGCTTTGATTTCCCTGTTGCTGTAGCGGCGGATAAGATGAAGCAGGAATTGTTTGGGATCATCAATCGTTTCCGGATACTCAGGAATTTTGAACTTCGGCACCTGGAAAAAATCAGCGAATCCTTTGCGGTCGGCCATGAGCCAGGCCTCGATTTCCCGGACCACCACACGGAACAGCATTCCTTCGGGAACAACACAGCCCTGGGACCATGCACCAAGAAGGATAGGCGCGCAGTCAGTGTTGTCCAGATCGGTCAGCAGCAACACAGGAATACTGCGTGCAAGTCTTGTCAGTTCGGGAAATTTATTTTTGAGATAACTGTTCCCCCCACGCCCTATTCTGACCGCTACCTGCAGACCATGGTTTACCTCAGCCACCAGCCGATCGGCCACTGCCTCGCTCAACGCATCCTCGGTGGCGATATAGAGCTGGATCATTCCCAAAGCCCCAACTGCCTCACCTTTTTCGGGCTGGTCTGGGGCAGGACTACCTCAGCAATGGACAACCCGGCCTCCAGGCCTTTTTCCTCCGCCTCGCTCACGCGCCGGGCCTTTGTCCCTTCTTTTTCCGGTTCCAGGACAATCACACCCTTTGGGTCGATCCCTTTGTTGCTTAAGAAGGCCTCGCTATGAGTGCTGACAATGATCTGTCTCCGCTGCTTCATCTCCCGTTGGATACTGTTCATCAACAGCGGGATCTGCTCAACTACCGCCTGGTGGAGCGAGAGCTCAGGCTCTTCGATGAGCAGCAGACTGTCGCCCTCCAGGAGCGACCACATGATACCGAGGAGGCGCAGGGTGCCGTCGGAAAACTCTTCTTCGCGCTGCCATCCGGCATTGGGGCGGTAATGTTCATAAAGCGCCTCTAGATGCGGCCTGCCGGTAATCTCATCCGGCTTAAACCGCAACTCCTTGAATTGCGGCACTGCAGCATGGAGCGCTTTGTTTATTTTCCGCAACCGGGCATCGCGGGTCCGGGCCGTGCATTTGGCAATCCTCTCCAGAAACCCCTGGCCGAAGGGGTCGTCCTCCAGCCGATTGCCGCCGATTTTGTCGCCGTATTTCAGGAGTTGGGGGACCAGATGCAGGTAATTGACACTACTGAAAAAATCAGCCAAATTCCGGAACTCCGCATTGGTTCTGGTCTGTTCCAGATGGGTCTCGGTCAGGAGTTGCGTATCCTCTTTGTCCCCTGCATCCGGCCTGGACAAAATGCGTTTCTCCCCTTGCCAGACCTCTTCCGTGGAGACCAAAAGTCGCTGTGCGCCCTTGCCCTCAGGCCTGAAGCCAAGCACATATCGCCAGGAAGGGCTTTCATCTTCCGGACGGTCCGAGAAATGAACTTCGATCCGCACTTCCGGATCCTTCCGGGCATGCAGACACCGCAACTTGCTGATGCCGCCCCGGTCGGCAACCGCCTTCTGTAGACCGCCGCCCGCAGGCTTGCAGATGTCCCGCAAAAATCGAAACACATCGAGCAGGTTGGATTTTCCGACCGCGTTCGGACCGATGACATAGGAGCGCGGCGCCAGATGGATCACTGCATCGCGGAAGTTGCGCCAGTTCTTCATGTGCAGAGAGGTGATGTACATTGCCAAACCTCCGTTAGTCCAGATCCAAGACTTTGAGCGACTCGATGCCGCGGTCGTCGACGATTTTCACCGCGATGCGCCGGTTTTTGCCGGCCTCGAAGGGAAGCGAGACCGTGCCGTGGAACTGCTCCAGCAGTTCCTCGTTCAGCTCGGCCCGGATGTCCTTTTTCAGCCTGTGCCAGCCTTCCTTGCCGCCGGCCATGGGGAAAAACACCTGTTTGGGAAAAAGGGACCGGTCGTCATAGTCGGTATCCAGCGCCCACATGGCGATCCGGTTCTTGCCGCCGGAGATCAGCTCGCCGGTCTTGGTGTCGAAGTAGTCAAAGCCGTGCACCTCCACCTGGCAGCGTCCATCCTTACGGGTGCGCACTTCCACATCCGGCTGGCCCATGAGCCAGAAGGATTCGTTACTGGCCCGACCTTTTTTGAGATCCTCGGTGAGGAGATCGATGTTCATCTGGACTTTAAAGGCGGTGATGCCGCGGATGCCGTCGATATCCTTGGCAGCTTCCGGGTCAAAGGTGAAGGCGCAGAAAACGAGCATTTTAGGCAGCGGAAAGAGTTCACCCGCCTCGCGCATGGCGATTTCCACCTGCCGCTGCTCCAGGGCCGCGTGCTCCGGCCCGAAGGATATCGCCACCCGCTCGCCGGATTCCGCCACCGTACCCACGGCATGGATATACTTCGCGCCGGGCAGCGGCTCCAGTTCGGCGAGTTGCAGCTTCTGGCCGCCCTTGCCGCGGATGCCGGTCTTCAGCAGTTCGTCGCGCCAGCGGGCCTGGCGGGAGGTCTCGCCGGAACGGGCCACGGCCACATCGGCGTTGGCCGACTGCTCGGCTTCTTCCAGGGCAAGGACCGAGGGAAAGGGCACCGCCTCCACGGTAAAAGGGCCGCTGATCCGGAGCTTGGTTTTCGAGACTTGGGGCTGATCGTAGAGGGTTTCCTGGTCGGCGTGACTGGCGATGGAATCGTCCATCTTCTTCTGTATGGCCTTGCGGGCGGCATGGAAGGCAACGAAGGGGGCGCTGGCCGCCTCCGGCCAGTTAACGGGGAAGTCGAAGGGCACCTCCCAAACCCGCCGGTCGGTTTGTTGGGTTACGCCCTTTGAGCTAACCCAACCTACGAGGGCGGCGTTGAGGTCGGCCAAGGCCTGAACGACGGCCGGGTGCAGGCGCTCGTGGATCTCGTCGATCTCGGGGTTGTTGGCGATGGATTTGAGCGTCACGTGCGGCACGGTCTTATAGATGAAACCGCCGCGCAATCCCTCGGTGGGATATTTGAGGTCAAAGTAGTCAAAGCTTGCGGTCATGAGCCGCTGCTTGGCGAGCGTCACCGCCACCCGCGAGGTGTCGCAGGTGATCCAGCGCCGGCCCCATTTTTCAGCGACAAAGGCGGTGGTGCCGGACCCGCAGGTCGGGTCCAGCACCAGGTCGCCGGGGTCGGTAGTCATCAGGAGGCAGCGTTCGATGACACGCTCCGCCGTTTGAACGACATACATCAGTTCCTTGCCAATTTGCATCGACTCCCAGCGATCATCAACTGGCACCACCGGGAGTCGAGTCACCCG
>MGTE01000036.1:31947-50643 GCA_001799275.1 Deltaproteobacteria bacterium RIFOXYD12_FULL_57_12 | reverse complement strand
ATCATCAAATCGCTCCGGCAATCAAGGCAAATAATATCGCCATCTCACTGAGTTGGCGCAACTCAGAAAGTTGAGTTTCTACCTCTTTCCCTTCGTATTCCAGAAACTCGATGGCGTGAGCCGCTTCCTGTTCGGCTGCGTGCCGTACATGGCCCTGATCATCAACACCCTGATGTGCAGCTACATCAGCCGGTACTACGTGGGCAACATCACCCGGAAGGCCCTCAACTCGCTCCTGGTCGGCCGGGCCATGTCCCTGGTGATCAAGGCCTTTCTGCTCTATGTCGTTTACCTGATCCTTTTCCGGGTGAGCACGCCGGCCAATGTCTGGAAGGCGGCGGTGCATTTCGGGTCCAGGGCCGAGAAAATATATTACGGGTACTTGGAGATCAAACCGTACCTGGTGTCGGTGGCCTCGGAGAGCGCCCTGCTCATGGTGGTCGCTGCCGTCGTGCCGTACGGTTCGGTTTATCTCCTGGACCTGTGGCACCGTTACAGGCTGAGGCGCAATGCGCGGGCCATATCCGGCTGATGAAATAAAATCTGAAGGAGACGAAACGATGAATGACGAAACAAACAGCGCCAAGCTTAACCCTGCGAAGCTGGATAAGGCCCTCTACCGTTCAAAAAATGCTGGTGATAATTCCGCCCGATCACCACATCCATCAACGACTACAAATGATTCGGATAGAGGGCCTAAGCCGACCTGGCAGGAGATTCAGGAAAAAAAGATCAACATGGTCAAGGAACGGGGTTCCCGGGTGCTCAAGATCAACTCACCCCTGGGCTCCACCATGTTCAACATCCTGCGCCAGTTCGACATGGCCTACGCCCATTTCAAAGCCCGACTCGGCGAGATGGACGGCATCTCCCACGAGGAGGGGGAAAAACTGATGACCGAGGGCAGGGAGATCGTCGTGGCCTTTTCCGATTACACCGCCAGGCTGAGCAGAAGAATCCGGTTCCGGTACTTCGTGCCAAGGGAGCTGAAGGAATTCATGGCGGAGGAAGAAGCCGCCAATGGAGCCGGTGATTAATTCTTGCAAGAAACATGAAGTTCTGCTAACTGAGCGGAATCCATTCCAATCGACATCAACTATCCAACAACCACAGACACGGAGACAACATGAACAAGGGAGACTTGGTTAACAAGGTGGCAGCGGAAGGCGGCATCAGCAAAACTGATGCGGAAAGGGCCGTGAACGGCGTTCTCGGTGTCATCACCGGCGCCCTGGCCACAGGGGACAAGGTGGCGCTACTCGGCTTCGGCACCTTTGCGGTATCCGAACGGGCCGCCCGCGAGGGCCGCAACCCCCGGACCGGCAAGGCCATCAAGATCCCGGCCCGCAAAGTGGTCAAGTTCAAGGCCGGCAGCAAACTGACCGGGTCGATGAAGTAGGCCATCTTATTCCATTTCTAATTCAGATGACGTATGGCAACTTTGCAAAAATAAGCAAAATCAATATGATAATGGAATAATTATTACACTTTTGATTTAGAATTGGAATTAAACAGAAAGGTTGCTCTAATCCCCGTCCGCCCGGCGTGGTTTAGGCGCGCATCAGTACATCCGGGTCATCCGCCCAGGTGTTCGATTCGGTCGATGGCTTTCAACTTGTGATCATCCAGCAGGTGGGTGTATCGCTGTACCATCTGCATGGTGCTATGGCCGAGGATTTCCGCAAGTGTCCTGAGATCGGCACCGGACATGAGCAGATGGCTGGCGGCGGTATGCCGGAGATCGTGCATATGAAAGTCATCGATTCCGGCCTTCTTGACTGCGTTGTCAAAGGCTCTACGGAAAAATAGGTTCGGCCGCCTTTTGATCGTCGAGGAGATTTTTTCAGGCAGAAAGACAGGCCGGTCTTGCATACACCTCTCGGGCATGATTTCCAGAATAATCTCCACGGCGGCAACGGTTAAGGGTACCCGCCGAGGCTTAGTTTTCGTGATGGTCAGGTCAACTATCCTGGCATCGACGTCAATTTGACTCCAGCGTAGGCCGGCCCCCTCGGAAGGACGCATCCCCGTATGCAGTAATAATTGGACGAAGATATGAAGTTTCGGGTTGCGGCTGGTTTTGCAGACATCCAGTAGATGCCGGGCTTCATCTCTGGTCAAAAAACGTAACCTGCCGTTTGGCTGGGACGGCTTTCTGATACTCGCCACGGGATTCGCAACATCAAGATTCCACTCCGTCCTGGCAATGGGATAAAGATGCGAGAGCAGGGCCAGTTCCTTCTGGATGGTTGATGGTCCTATGTCCTTGAGCCGTTTGTCACGATATGATGCCACCCGGGCCGGCGTGATTTCCCGCAGGGTAACACCTCGAAATCCCTCCAGCAGACGACAGCCGGAAGTTTCTTCTCTAGCCTTGGTGTTGGGCCTTTTCCGGCTTGAAATTTCCAGAAGATACCTGTCCAGCGCCGCTGTAAAACGCAAGTCGCCTAGTGGCGTATCTCCCACGTAGCCACCGGAGCGCAGGGCCTTCTCGGTGTCTTCCGCCCAGCGCTGCGCATCGGAGAGGCGATCAAAGGTCTGGGACACATAGGGATGGCCCTTCAGACGGACCTCCGCCTTGTATGCGATTCCCCTTTTCCTTTTAACCTTGGCGATCCTGGCCATTTTTCCACCTGCAAGTCAGGCGTAATTTCAGGCGTAATTTTCTGCAAAACAATACTGTTTGAGGCTAATTTATGCTAAACACGGCCAAAGATCAAGGGAAAAGAAAAAGGCCGAAACCCCTTGCTGGTTGGAGTTTCAGCCTGTGTTTGCCTGGTGCCCCCGGTAGGAATCGAACCTACGGCCCCAGGATTAGGAATCCTGTGCTCTATCCCCTGAGCTACGAGGGCATTTCCCATGCCGGGATATGATGCAGTGGGTTTTTATCATGACGGTGAGAAAAAAACAAGTTTCAAGATTTTTTTGGACACCTGCGTTCGTGTCTGTCGAGTCCGGCCGGCAAGAGACGCCGCGCCTCGTTTCGGCCGTGTCTTGAGCCTGCATGGATGATTTTATGGAAAATTTGTATTGTGTTTCAGGCGGCAAACACATATTATAAAACCAATATAAAAACACAGCTTGTCAGGTAATTCGGGTGATGGTGCCGTAAGCGCTTTGATGTTTTTTGCTACACTTCTAGCGGGTTACTTGAAGGGGGTCGACCTTGGCGGACCAGAAAGAAGCTTCGGACAAACGGCAGCATCGGCGATTTTCAGTCAAGGAGGGTGGGGTGGCCGCCCTGCGGAGCGGGGAAGCCCATCGGCTCGGTATCATTCTCGATGTGAGCAAGGGAGGGCTGGCCCTCCGCTATATCGATGGCTCCCAGGGGCAGGCCGGTGAGGCCGCGGTTCTGGAAATAATTGTCGGTTCCGACGGCTTCCTGCTGGAGGATGTGCCTGTGCAGGTTGTGGCGGACTTTGAAACGGGCAATGATTTTTCCTTCAGCCTGTTACCGGTGCGGCGCTGCAGTATCGAGTTCGGTGAATTGACCGCTGAACAACGTATCAAACTGGAGCAGTTTATCAACAGTTACGCCACCGAAACCCGCACGGCCTCCGCCCGCTGACAGAGGGCCTGCCCCCGAATTTTCGCGGCACCATAATAAGCCCGCTTGCTACCCTCCCGGCTTTGCCGTGTGCGCGGCGGTGCCAGACCGCGTTGCCTGAACCCGCCCCCAAGTTTCCCGCCTGGCCGGACGTCCCGGCCGTATGTCGCTCAGTATGTTTTCACCGGTCCTCTCGGGTCGGTTTTATCCATTTTGCGACGAAAGCCCGGCTTGCGCAGGCCATGGGCGATCCGATGATCTCCGACCCGATAAAGCCGGCGGCTGATTTTTTTCCGACTTCCTGTTTTTCAAAGAGATGCCCGGACCATCTGGAGGAGGCTGGCCAGATCCATGGCTCCTGGCTGGCGCAAGACTTCTTTTCCCTTATTGAAGACGACGATGGTGGGGATGCTGCGGATGCCGAATCGTGCTGCAAGCTCCTGTTCGGCCTCGGTATTGAGTTTGGCCAGTCGAGCTTTAGGCTCCAGTTGGGCGCAGGCCTGGGCAAAGACCGGAGTCATCATTCGGCAGGGTCCGCACCATGGCGCCCAGAAATCCACCACCAGCGGAATATCGTTGCGGGTGGCCTGCTTGTCGAAATTTGCCATGGTCAGTTCCAGCGGCTGGCCGGTAAACAGCTTTTGCCGGCAGCTCCCGCAGTTGGGACCCTGGTTGAGCCGAGCGTCCGGCACCCGGTTGACGGCGCCGCAGTGTGGGCAGACGATGTGCATATGCAGGGCATCGGTCATGGGCGTTCCTCCGGGCTGAAGAGGCTGGTCGGGCTTCGTCCGGTCATGGCCTGGCGCGATGGTGGCGGCCGTATCCAGCAGGTCGGTGTGTCATGAGGGGCAAAGAACAATCTGTCAAGGACATGATGGCCGGCCGGGTCGAATGTCAGCGTCCTGCCGTTTGTTGTCTTTTACCACGAATGACCCTGGCATGACAAGTTTGGCTTGTCGGCTCGGATGGCTGTTGTCGGATAAAGCTTGCTGGCATATTGCCAGGAAAGGATTGGTGATGCGCAGGTTGCGTCGATTGCTCGTCATTCTCGGGCTGATGGTCTGCGGGCCGGCCGGGGCTTCCGCGGCGGCGGATATGCCTGCCTGCCGCGATTTGGCGGTGATGGCACGGGAGCTTGATGCGGTGGTCGAGATGCTCGACAGGTCCGGAAAGATCAACGAAGGAAGCGCACTGGATCGGAACATGGGGGAGCTGATCGAGGGACTGGCCGTGCTTGCCGAAGCAATGGATGACGAGGATCTCGGTCTGCAGGTCGAGATCATGCGGCAGACCTGGGACGACATGGACTGGAAAAGATTCAAGCCGGCCATTGAGGCCGCAGCCAGAGGGTTTGAACGGATTTACCGCCTGCACTGCAGTTATTAGTACCTTAGAAATAATATGCTGCGCGTTTTTTGCAGAAAATTATTTCGTGAAGGTACTTGTCCCGTTTATCGGGGTTAGGACTTCATCCGTCGTGGTTGCGTTATTTTGTGCCCGGTGATTGGCCGCTGAAGAGGCGGCCGATTCCGGCGAACAGTGCCTTGACACCCTGCCAGATCTTGGGCAGCAGCCAGACCATCAGCAGGATGAAGAGAACCAGTAGGCCGAGGAAGACCAGTGGGTAGTGCAGGGCAGTCCACAGGCCGCCGATCACCACCGCGTCCTCGGTGAGCGAGGCGAGCCAGTTGGAAAAAGGTTCCGGCGAGGCGTTGATCAGCACCCGGGTGCCGGCCTTGGTGGCATGGGTGCCGGCCGCCAGGCCTCCGCCCAGGATGCCGGCGGTTATTGCCACGGCCGGGGTGACATCACCAACGGCCCCGGCCGCCAGCAGGGCGCCGGCTGGGATCCGGATAAAGGTGTGGATCGTATCCCAGCCGGTGTCAACCCCCGGTATCTTGTCGGTGCAGAATTCCACCAAATACATGATGCCGGCCGCGGTGATCACCATCGGGTTCATCAGTACCTGCAGGTGTTCAGGCAATACGATGTTGTTGGTGACGCCCAGGATGCCCAGAACCAGGATGGCGGCATAGAGGTTGATGCCGCTGGCCCAGGCCACGCCCATGGTTAAGGCGATGGCGCCGGTCAATTGGGTGAAGTGATCCATATATTCTCCTGCATGTTGATGGATTCGTAAAAACATTATGCTCGCGCCGAGACACAGAGACGCAGATTGAAAAATATCTTTTTATTATAGCTTGTTATCTCTGCGAGCCCTTCGCCTCTGCGGGTGACAATAACTTTTTGTGACGCCATCAATGTTAATCACTGCAGCCGCAGTTGTCGTCTTCATCCTGGCATTGCTGGCAGACCCACTTTTCCCAGGAAGGCTTCCAGATGAGTTGCGCGGCCGGGCAGGACGCGCCGCAGGCCTCGCAGAGGTCGGGGGCCGGGGCGTGCCGGTTGTCTTTCTGTTCCGATTGGTTGCCGGTCGGGGACAATATACTCTCTCCGCTTATTCCTGGTTGTCCTGGTCAGAGCCGGGGTCAAAGTGTTTTCGCCCGGCGATGGCTGAAAGTTCCGGCATCGTCGTGCCGCCCGCTTCGTTCACCACCCGGCGAACGTCGGCCAGGCATCAGCGCCCGCTTGGATTTTTTTCATGGCATTCGCAGCGGCCCGCCTTTTTGTCTGCCACTATCCTGGCCATGATCAGGGAGCGGCCATGGCGGCGCACCTCGTTTGCTATTGCATCTTCAGTGTAGCCAAAACAGTGGCAGACGGTCTTCTCGGGCATGTTTTTTTCCGCTCACCGGTTGTCGCCGTCCAGCAGGTTACCGAGTCCGCCCAGGATCGAGCCTTCGTCCTTGGAGCGGCCACCGGCCTGGGGTGCGTGGGCCAGCACCCTTTCTGCCAGGCGGGAGAAGGGCAGGGTCTGCAAATAGACGGTGCCGGTACCCCGAAGGGTGGCAAGAAACAGGCCCTCGCCGCCGAAGAACATTGATTTCAGGCCGCCAGCCCGCTCGATGTCATAGTCGATGCCGGCCGAAAACCCGACGATACAGCCGGTGTCGACCCTCAACCGTCCGTTGTTGAGTTTTTTTTCAATGACCGTGCCACCGGCGTGCACAAAGGCCATACCGTCGCCGCGCAGCCGTTGCAGGATGAAGCCCTCGCCGCCGAAAAAGCCGACGCCGAAACGCTTGACAAAGGCAATGCTGATCTGAGTGCCGAGGGCGGCGCACAGGAAGGCGTCTTTCTGGCAGATGAGCTCGCCGCCGATCTTGGTCAGGTCAATGGGCATGACCCGGCCGGGATAGGGCGCGGCAAAGGCCACCCGTCGCTTCGCACTGCCGTGATTGGTGAAATGGGTCATGAAGATTGATTCGCCGGTGAGCGACCGCTTGGCTGCTCCAAGCACCTTGCCGAAGAGACCCTGGTCCGACTCGGAGCCGTCGCCCATTTTTGCCTCGAACTCGATGCCGTCCTCCATCCAGTTCATGGCCCCGGCCTCGGCCACCACGGTCTCGCCCGGATCGAGCTCCACCTCAACCACCTGCATGTCATTGCCGAATATCTCATAGTCCACCGCGTGGCTCTTCATGTTGTCTATCCTCCTTGTTTCGAAGTGTTTTTTTGTGGGCCGTCGAACCGTAGCCATTATAGCGTTTTGCCGCCAAGGGATCAATTGGTATGGGGATGTGTCGGCAGTCGGCTGCCGTTGCCATTCACGGAAGTCCGGATCAGAGCACAACGGGCGTGGCCGCCGGGTCGAAGGGATTGGTGCGCAGGGCCAGGGAAAAGAGATAGGGATAGTGGAATTTTAGATACTTCATGTAGGCGATCCACTGCTGGACTAAAGAGGAATAGGCCCGGTGCATGTCGCCGGTCAGGTGCTGGAGGTCGGTTGCGGGCAGATCGATGAAATCGGGCCGGCAGGTGAGTTCCTCGGTGAGGTGAAAGACCGCCTGCAGGTGTTCGGTAAAGGACTCCTGCTCCAGGAGGATCGGATGCTCCAGCAGATCGACTAAAGTATTTCGGCGGGACACCAGCAAAGCGCGCAGTTCCGGCAGGTTCACCCGGTTGATTTCGGGGCGGCATCTGTAGGCGGCGGTTCGGGAGAAGACCTTCTGGAACTCCCGGTCGCTCCAGTTGTTTTCAACCATCAGGTCCTGCCGCATGGTTTCGATATCCGGATCGGCAGCCGCGAAGATGGCCAGAAGCCGTGTGCCCAGTTCACTGAAGTAGACGCCGATGATGATGTGCAGTTTTTTCTCGCGGCTCCTGCTTTCCCGGCGGCTTAGCATGATCTCGGTGGCATTGGCCACCACGCCCAGGAAGGTGCCGGTACCCAAGACAATCAGCAGGATGGCGAGCAGCTTGCCGGTTGGCGTCACCGGATGGATGTCGCCGTAGCCGACCGTGGCCATGGTAACGATGTTGAAATAGAAGGCGTCGCCCAGGCTCAGGCCCTCGACAAGCATGAAACCACCGGTGCCCAGCAGCATGGTCACCAGAAAGATGGCCAGGGATATCCGCAGTCGAAAGGTGGTTTGTTCCATGTCCGGTCTCGTTGCTGTTCGCTGACCTTTGCGGTTTTAATTCGAATGGTTTCCGGAATGTCATCCTGTTTGAAACTTGGCCTGAGGGACTCAGAAATCGGCCCGGTTACGGCCCGCTTTTTTTGCTCGGTATAAAGCCTGGTCCGCCCGTTCCACTACCGTGGACCATTTCTGGTCGTTGCAATCCCGGTCAAAGACCGCCACCCCGCAACTGATTGTTACTCTGCCGAATGGCGAGTTTTTATGCTCGATGTCGAGGGCCGCGATGGCGCGGTGGATGCGGTTGGCCGCCGTCATGGTCGTCTCCAGATGCTGATCCGGCAGGATGACGACGATTTCCTCGCCGCCGTATCGAAAAACCTCGTCCGATGTCCGGGCTGACTCCTTGATGGCGCCGGCGACTTTCTGCAGAATGTGATCGCCGCGGATGTGGCCGTATGTGTCGTTGTATGCCTTGAAAAAATCGATGTCGCACATGATAACGCCGTAGGAATGTCTGTACCGGCAGGAGCGATCATGGGATTTCTCGATCACCTCGTGAAAGCTACGACGGTTGCCGATTCCCAGCAGGGGGTCGATGCGAACCAGTTCCTCCAGCCTCTTGTTCAGCGTTATCAGGTTTTCGTTGGCGGCGCGCAGGGTTGCCTCGAGTTTCAGGACTCGTTCGCCGGCCCGCACCCGGCTTTCCAGTTCCTCAAGGACAAAGGGTTTGGTCAGATAGTCGTCGGCGCCGGCGTTGAAGCCCTCGATTACGTCTTCAGTCCCGTCCCTGGCGGTCACCAGGATGAAGTAGACATAGCCGTCGCCCTCCTGCCTCCGGAGGGCGCGGCAGAGATGCGGGCCGTCCATGCCCGGCATCAGCCAGTCGGCAATGACAAAGGAAATTTTTTCCTTTTCGACAATCTCCCGGGCAGTCAGGCCATCTTCCGCGGTCCACACCTCATAGCCCATCTGTGACAGGGCAGTCTCCAGAAACTGCCGCGGAGCCGGATCATCTTCCGCAATGAGTATTTTCATGTGGTCATTTTCCAGGGTCGGGGAATCGGTGTAAATCTCAGGTCGCTGAGCATGACTATTACAGGAGCCGCACGTTGTTGGCAAGAGGCGGCTAAAAAAAATGAGTCCGCCACAGGGAGATTACGGCGACAACACATGAGAAAATGAGCGGTGAAGTTGTGCCGAACACGCTGCGGTCGACTTGGTTTATTCCCATACCCGGCAGGCCAGTCCCTTCAGATAGCCACCTTCCGGGAAGTGCAGGGCGGACGGGTGATCCGGGCCTTGGGTCAGCCAGCGGACGATCTGGGCGTCGCGGCCGGCATCCAAAGCCGCGCCGGCCACGATTTTCTGGAAGAGATCACGGTCCAGCAGGCCGGAGCAGGAAAAGGTGAAGAGGATGCCGCCGGGTCGCAGCAGCTTGAAGGCGAGCAGGTTGATATCCTTGTAACCGCGGCTGGCCCGTTCCAGTTGATGTCGGGATTCGGCGAACTTGGGCGGGTCGAGGATGATCAGATCAAACTGGCGGCCGGCGTCACGGTATTGGCGAAGCACGACAAAGACATCGCCTTCGACATTGTCGATTCTGGCATGATCAATGCCGTTTAATTCGAGATTGCGGCGGCAGAGGTCTAATGCGGCCGCCGAGGTCTCGATGTTGGTGATCTCGGCGGCGCCGGCCATGGCGCATGCCACGGCAAAGCCACCGGTATAGGCAAAGCAGTTCAGTACCGCGTTGCCGGTCGCATATTCGGAGGCCATGGCGCGGTTTGGTCGCTGATCCAGGTAGAAGCCGGTTTTGTGGCCGGTTTTGATGTCGACCAGAAATCGGCAACGGCCTTCCGTTATTTCGATAAGATCATCCGGTTCCCGGCCGGCCAAGATACCAACCCGCGCCGGCAGCCCCTCCTTGTCGCGGACCCTGGCGTCGGACCGCTCGTAGATGGAAAAGGCGGGCAACAGTTCGCGCAGGCCGCGGACAATGGCTTCGCGCCAGTATTCCGGCCCGGTCGCCTGGATCTGACAGACCAGGAAATCGGCGTAGCGGTCGACAATCAGGCCCGGCAGGCCGTCCGCCTCGGCGTTCACCAGGCGGCAGCCGGCCAGCGGCCCGTCCGTGTTCATCTGGGCCTGACGCGCGGTTAGGGCCCGGGCGAGTCGAGACCGGAAGAAGGCGTCGTCGATTGCCTCGTCCGGCGCAAAAGTCCAGAGCCGCACGGCAATCTGTGAGCGGGGCGAATAGGCGCCGCGACCGCACCAGGTACCGTTGGCGCTTAGGATCTCCACGGTTTCTCCCGGCTGCGGCTGGCCACGCACCTCGGCAACCGCGCCTGAAAAAATCCAGGGATGGCGGCGGAGTAGGTTTTTTTCACGCTTCGGCTTGAGGATGATTGATTTCATAGCATATTCCCGGGGTGATGGCGGCGGCTGATTAGGCTAGTGAAGAAGAGGCGACACGTCTGCGAAGGCGTCAACCCTTGCCCTCAAGGATATCTTTCAGGGTGCGCAATGTGGCGTTGATCTGTCGGCTCAGCAGAATGCCGATCACTGCCCCGGCCATGGAAAAATAACCACTGGGCTCTGCCATCCCGAACGCGGTGACTTCCACAAAACCGTCAACTTCCTGAAACAGGAAGCCGCCCCTGATGGGAAACGGTCCGGAAACGGACTGGTAGGCGTAGCGGCGGAAAGGTTCAAATTCGGTGATCACGCCCGTAGTCTCGATCCGCTGGCCCATTGTCTGAAAGGTATAGAGGTAGGTGGAGCCGGCAGCCATCGGTCCCGGTGAGGTGATCTTAGCCTCAACGGCAAATGGCTGCCAGATGTGGAAGTTGTCGGGGTTGGCAACAAAGTTGAAGACTTGGGTGAGCGGTTTTTTTATCAGAATGCTGGCCGATTTTCCGATGGCTGCCATCCGGTATTCCTCCTGAATTCCGCAGCCGCGCCAGACCCGTCTGTTCCGGGTGCGCGCGGCTACATTGTGTGCCCGACCTTTTTCGCCATGGCCGATGAGGCGAGCGGGTTTTAGCTTATTTGTTGGTCTCGTAAAAAGTCATTGCATTCCGCAGAGGCGCAGGGTTCGCAGAGGTGAAGCATTAAAACAATACATATACTTCTGCGTCTCAGCGCTTCAGCACGACTATGGCTTTGGTTTATTTGAAAACGTCGGCGAGATCGCCGGACTGTTTTTCTGCAGCCCTGACCAAGGTGTGCAAGAATGATGATTTTATTGAGCTGCAGGCCATTGCCGCCTTGAAGGGCGGTGATTTCTCCAGGAAATGGAGGACCCTCCCCAGGGCCCGGTGGCTGAGTTTTTCCGGGTCGTCAAAGAGCAGATCGGCCAGCTGGCCGCGCTCGATGGCCATTGCCACTCTCTGGTCGAAAATTGTTTCCGGCACCAACACCCGCTGCGGCCGGGATCGCATGGTGGCGCTGCCGGTTTTGCAGACCGTGCTGCAGACCCCGCAGCCCAGACAGGTGTGCTCATCGCGGATTGCTAGTCCTTTCCCGTTGTGTTCCCCGGGCCGGCCGGCAATTCTGATCGCATCCAGCGGGCAGACCCGGGCGCACTCGCCGCAGCCCTTGCACGTGGCTGGGTTCACCTCCATGATCCAGTTTGAGGTGACCACACCCTTGCCGGAGGTATAGATTCTCATCCCCCGGAGCATGTGGCAGCAGCAGCCGCAGCAGTTGCAGATGAAGCTCACTTTGCGTTGCACATTATCGCCCAGCTGTACAAGGTTGGCCTCCTTGCATCTGGCAAGGATGTCCATGGCCTCTTTTGTGGTAATTGCCCGGCCATGGCCGTTTCGGTGCAGACTCTCCGCCGCATAATTGAAGGAAAGACACACCTCCGTCGGTTTGTCACAGCCCTTGCCGTGATGCTGGGCCGTGTGCAGGCACTGACAGATCGAAACCGATATCGCCGTTGCCGAGGAGATGATGTGGGTGGCCCGTTCCCAGTCAAGGACCTCGGTAGTGTTTTCCGGGATGGTCTCCTCCCTGACATAGGCTCTGGCAAGCTGCGTCTGCCCTTGCCAGACCGAGTGGGCTAAAGCGCCGTTGTTCTCGGTGAAATACTGCTCGAAAAGGTGGGCCAGTTCCTGCATGGGCAGATCCGGCCGGGTGCGCATGAAGACCAGCTCGAAAAATCCGATCACGACCGGCGGCAGGGTAACATAACGGCGGCCGTTGTATTCAAGGTCAAACACTACCCCGCGCTGGGCCATTTCTGTCAGCCTGTCGTTCAGTTCAGCCAGGGGAATTCCGAGATTGTCGGTTAACGCCTCCACCGGGGTGAGGTTGTGGGGAAGTCGGCTGGCTAGCCGCGCGTCTTCTGGCGAGAACAGGAGCCGGAGAATTTTCATCAGGGTCGGCGAAGCGGGATTCCCCTGAATTTTCTGGCAGATCCGTTCCTGCAGAAAGTGATACTCCTGATCCGCATCCGTGGTGTGTCCCATTTCTCAAAACCTCTATTGCAAAGCTGTGGCTGCCTGCCGTGTACGCGTGTTGTTTTTGTTCATACCTTTCCTTTGCAAGCCTTGTCAAGATTGCATTCTATTCCCGCACCGGCCCGGTTCGAGGTTCGGCCCGGTGGGTCGCCTGTCATGTGGCAAAGACGGTTGTTATATTTCCGGGGAGGGCTGGAGGCTGTGGCTCTGGGCGGACCTGGCGCAAGAGGCGCTGGATCAGGTTGTAGTGGGGCACTGCTTCAGAAGCGCAATGAATTGATTCGGGGTGTGGATACGGCGAAAAAAAATGGCCAGGGTGTCTGCCCTGGCCATAGTTTGTATTGCGGAGAAAAGTGTGTTTGATGCGATCCTGCTCAGCGCACGAAGTAGGAGATAAGTAAAGAGACCGCGCCCCAGATTCCGGCGATGGTCGCGGTTGCCATCAGGGCACCGAAGCAGATTTCGGTTCTGGTTGCATCAGTTTTTTGTGTTTTGGTTGCTTCGATCGTGGAGACTTCCGTGTTGGCGATGTTCACTGTGTTCGTCATGGCTTTACCCTCCCGGTGTATCTTTTATATTTGTGTTGGTTGTGTTTGGTTCCGTTATGTTCTTTTGATTTGTATCTTGCATTATCGATGCCAGAAATTTGTTTTGTAGGTAATTCTGTTGAATATTGGCGAAATCAGTGGGTTTGCAGACGATTCGCTGTTGTTAACATGCTGAAACAATGGAATGAATAGTTGCGGCTGCCGGCCGCGGCAAAAGTTGCTGCCCGGGCTTGCGGGGTAAGAAGATTTTTCAGGGAGAGGTGTTGCGCCTGTGTCGCATGCGACAGGTTTGTCGCGCCGCTTCTGTTGCATGCGACAGAAGCGGCTTGGTCGTTTGATGGGATCAGGTGAGCTTGTGATGAAGGCAAAGGGGGCGCCAGCAGGAGCATTCTTGGGAGATGCTGGTCTATGTCGTCGCCATGGTGTGTAGTGCCGGACCGTCTCTGTGGCGTGTTTTTATCCGGTAAACGCAAAAAACCGACAGGCTGTTGCCTGCCGGGTTTTTGTGTGTCGGGCGGATGCGGTTATCAGGAGGCGGCTTCAGTCGCCTCGGAAGTTTTGTTGAGGTTTGAGTAGAATACCGGGAAGCCGACCAGGAACATGACAGCGATAATGTATTCAACCCCTTTGATGTGGGTGTAGAAATCGACAAATGTATGGAATTCCTTCATCAGGCCGACCGCAACCAGATACTGTCTGACCAGTTCTGATACCTGCCAGTTGACCTGGGCCAACCCGCCGAGCACTGCCGCGACGGACCAGAGGCTGATGATCGAACCCATGAAGATGGTGGCATGCCGGAATGCGCGGTTATTCTTTTTCATTGTGTTCCTCCGTGGTTTTTTGATTTGTTCGGTTATCCTGGTTTGTGAAACTTGTTGCCGGCTGGTTGCCAGCAAGAGCTGTATGGTTGTCTAGTCTTATTGCACAAAGAGAGAGATCAGAAAGGAAGCCGCGCCCCATATTCCTGCGATGGTGGCGGTTGCCATCAAGGCGCCCAGGCATATTTCCGCTTTGGTTGCTTCGGCCTTTTTCGTGTTCACAATCGCATCGACCTGATCTCTGGTGGCATTCATCGTGTTCGTCATGGCGGTGTCTCCCCTTTTTTGGTTTTATGTTTTTTGTAGTATCAACTGTGTGTTCTTGAAGAGTTGTTTGTTTGATTTGCTTCTTTGCATTAAGAATGCCAGAAGCATTTTTGAGATAATTTTTTTCGCGGCAAGGAATCCCCTATTAAAGATACAGTGTGTCGGGAGCTGATTAAGACGCAACGGTCCTCACATGTTTAACTTATTGAAACAAAACGAAAATAACAAAAAAAATAAGATTTTGGGCCGGCGGCGTGATATCATTTCCCGGCAGACTGGCGGGGCGGCGCCAAAATACGTTGCGCTGGTGTCGCATGCAACACTGGTGTTGCTGCAAAGCTGTTGCATGCGACAGGTTTGAGCGGTCGAAATTGGCAGCAATGCGATGAAAGATTGACAGGAAACAGCAGGATGAATCGGGTCGGTTGCGTCGTGCCTGATCTCTATCCCGCCTGTTCGGCCGATCCGAAAAAAGGAAGAAACATACCAGGTTTGATCGCCGCACCTTTTCCATTGCCCCGGTGCCGGCTCTGTGCTAAAGAAATCCAACCACCTGTTATCGACGTTTGTTTCCCGGCCGGAGTTCTTGGCAGATATGGGGCGGGCCAGCTTTTTCTCACCGGGCCTTGACCGCGCCGCCATCACCACAACGAGCCTGTGCATGACCTGATGTGCCCTGCTCCTCACCAGAAACACGACCCGTTGGAGGTGTGTTGTCATGATAAATCGCGCCGCTTTAATTCTGAAGGCAAAAAAGCCGTTTGTGCAGTGGATCAACGAGTCGGACCCATATGATAAATCCTTCCGCACCAGCCTGGCCGAGGTCAACGAAGACAGAACCGTGTACCTGATTGATGATCTGGAGGCAGAAAATCTGGAAGAATGGGTCGCGCTCAATTGTGCGAACCTGTTTGAAAGTGAGCTTGAGGATTGGTACACGGACGAATCGCTCTGGCCGCAGAACAGGGATCTGAAGTTATTCAAAAACCTGATTAACGCTAATCAGGTTCAAAAATGGTTCGCGATCGAATGCCATACGGTGCTCATTGATGCCGGCACCGGGCCGAGTTCTGATGACGAGGCGTGAGATGGCGGCTGGGTAGGGCTTTGCCATTCTCTGGTGTTGACATGGGGGTTGTCTCGTATGCGCCGCCGCCCGAGCACTCCGAGGCATGAGTCGGCGATTCGAAATCTCGATCCCGGTCGTACAGGACACCAGCGTATACTCCGCAAACCGCCCTTCTGCCTTGCCTCTGGCCAGTTTCACCGGCTGCATGCAATCTCAACCGGTTTTCAGGGTGGAGACGGACAACTTCCACCCCTGAAAAGTCCTGGGAATCTATCGGGCAACTCAGGTTACTGGTCATTAGTCACGAGCCTGGCCTGAAAGAATATCTGGCTATCAAGCCTGAACCTTGACTACAAGACGATGCGAATTCTCCTGAAGGGCCATAATAACCAATGTTGAGTACCGCAGTCTCCCTTGTGGGTTATCCGGGGCGGGAAGGTTATTCCCGGCCGATAATCCCCATGATCCCGGTAAGCGAATCGAACTCGTTCTGATCAAAACCGTGCGCGGCCAGATCGAGGCCGAACTCATCTTCGAGAAACACGACGATCCTCAGGACGGCCTGGGAATCCAGCAGACCGCTCAACACCAGCGAATCGTCATCTTCGAAATCAGGCCCTTCCCCGTACTCCGCCAGCAATGCTTGCAGAAATTCTCTCAGTCTTACCTTGGTGTCCATGGCAGGCTCAGCTCAGGTTGATATTGAAAAGTCTCAATAAAAATAAAAAATTGTACTTTATGGTCAGGCTGCGGTCCGGGTCGTCGAAGATGGACAGGAGGCAGTAGAAGCCGACAATATACCCGGGATTTACAACGTTCTTCCAGAACCAGGAGAGATTCCGGGCACTCTTTTTTTCAAAGAGCTGGGAGATGCCGATGGCCGTGCCCAGAACCAGGCCGTAGAACAGGTAAACCTGGAAAGAGAGGACAGCCGGCCACAAGCCTAGTTCGACGATATATTCCAGGTCGCGGAGAAAATGGTAGAGAATGTTGCCGAAGCAGGCCGCCGCCATGGTGGCGAAGAAGAGTCGCAGTTTTGGCCGTTTTTTGAAGTGCCGGAGAAAGGCCGGATAAAAAAAAATCTCCACCAGCAGTTCCTTGAAATAGTAATAGTACCGGTTCCAGAAATCGGCGATGCTGGTGGCCTGCAGCGGCCGGCAGGTATTGCGCAGGGCATTGTAGCCGGCCATCCGGCAGCAGGCGATGATGCCGTGTCCCCAAATGGACAGACCGAGAAGGTTTAGAAAGAAATTGGTTACCAGGGCCAGCCAGTTGGCATGCCAGGGATACTGCGTGCCGGCAATGTCATGCAACACGGCGGTAAACGAGGGAATGTCCAGGGAAAAGGAGATGCCCCACAGGGCATCCCCACTGCCGTGCAGGATCTGGCGGAGCACCCTTTCAACCAGGCCGAGGAGCAGAGCCCAGTACAGCAGCTTGATCCCTTTGAGTTGGCAGCGGGCCAGTTGTTCCGGGTCCTTGGCAACGATCCGGCGCAGATATGCCGCACCCTTGGGAAACGGGGTGTTGGAGCCGCCCCAGAAGGGGACGAAATGGCCGACCTGAAGGGCCAGGGGCGAGGTGTCCCGGGCCTGGCGGTCCAGCAGGGCATAGTTGAAATACCACAGATATTTACCGAGCACCACCAGAAAGGTCCACAGGTACAGGGCCGGAAGGCCGGACAACGGCGCCTCGGCGGCAACCACGATCAGCAAGACATAAAAGACAAGCAGGGTCCGGACCGGCCGCCGACCGTACCAGCGGTCCGGGTTTTCCCGCACCGCCTGATAGCAGAGAGCGAAAATGGCCAGGGCCACGGCAATGACCAGGGGTTTAAGCAGAGGGCCTGGAACGTAGTCCGGCGGCATAATCGACCGCAGCATAGAAAGGGGGGGCCAGTCGGCCAGGGCGAGACTGCCCAGGGTGGCCACGACTAGCAGGACGGGCCGGTATTGCGGCAGCAGGGTTAGAACGGCCAGGAAGACCGATACCGGCAACCAGTTGGCAGTGTGAAAATAAAGCCCGACGCTGAACACCGCCAGCAGCAGGACCCGGCCCGGCAGCCCCTGGCTGAAGGCGACAAGCCACGGGTAGGTCTCCAGAGGCGGGATCAGCCGAAAACCGGTGCGTTCAGCCATGCGGGTCGCACTCCGCAGCCAGCAGGTCGGCAAGGGCTTTGCGGTCCACCTTGCCGTTCAGATTCAGCGGCATTTTCTCCAGGTGCACGATTCGCCGGGGAACCATGTAGGCCTGGAGCCGGTGCCGGAGAATTTCCTTGATCCGGCGCTGGTCCGGCTTCTCCCCGGTGACAAAGGCGACCAGTCCCTGGGCTGTCCCATATTTCACCGGCCAGCCGATCACCGCCACCGAGTCTCTCTGACACACAGCCCGAAGATGAAATTCCACATCCTCCAGTTCCAGCCGCTGGCCCATAACCTTGACCTGGTTGTCGACTCGGCCCAGATAGTGGAAAATTCCGTCGGCATCCCGGTAGGACAGGTCGCCGGTGAGGTACCAGGTGGAAGCACCGAGTTCGGGATGCTTCAGGCAGGGATATCGCCTGGCGGTAAGCTCCGGGTTATCCAGGTAGCCGGCCGACACCTGGGGTCCGGAGACTGCCAGCTCGCCGACCTCGCCCGATTTGAGAAAGTTGCCCGCAACATCGACGATCTCGGCACACATCCCTTCGTAAGGCTGGCCGATGGCCACCACCCCACGGCCCGGGGTGATCCGCAAAGGGGAGATATAGGGCTGCCACAGGCAGTCCACCGTAGCCTCGGTGGGTCCGTAGAGGTTGTCGATCCGGCTATGCGGCGCCGCCTCCTGCCAGGCATCGGCCAGTTCCCGGGGCAGCGGTTCTCCGGCAAAAAGCGACAGGCGCAGAGAAGGGAATATTCCCGGCCGAAGGAGCTTCATCTCTTTAAGAAAGGAAATCACCGAAGGCACGGCAAACCAGACGGTCAGACCCTGCTGCCGGATAAATTCGGCCGGGGCCATGACCATGTTTTCCGGCACCACATAAACCCCGGCCCCGTACCCCCAGGCCATGAACAGGTCAAAGACGATATGGTCGAAGGTCAGTTCGGACTGTTGGGAGAGTCGGTCTTCCGGCCCCAGACAATAGCGTTCCTGGGAGACCCGGAGAAAATGAGCCACATTGGCGTTGGTCACCATGACCCCTTTGGGCTCGCCGGTGGTGCCGGAGGTGAAAAGGATATAGGCGTTCTTCTCCGCCGCCGCCCGGACCGGCGGAACGGACATCGCCTGGGTCGCAATGGTCCGGCGACCCACCAGGGCCATCCCGGCTCCGGTCTCTTCCTCCAGGGCGGGGGCCAGAAGCAGCGCCGGACAGGCATTCAGCACCCTTGGGGTCAGAACCCCGGCCCCGGAACGATCGAGGACCACAGCGTCAAGTCTTGACCGACGGATTATCGAAAGAAGTCGTTCCTCCGGGTATTTCGGATTCAGGGGAACAAAAGTGGCCCCGGCCCAGG
>MGTE01000036.1:0-31921 GCA_001799275.1 Deltaproteobacteria bacterium RIFOXYD12_FULL_57_12 | reverse complement strand
TCCACCGAGCGACCGGCAAGAATACCGACCCGTTCGATATTGCCGCGGTCGCGCAGAAGAGCCGCGATTCTGCCGGCTATCGCCCCCAGTTCTCCGTAGGAATAAGAGACTCCGTCCACATGGAGCGCGACCCGGGAAGGAGTTTTCAGGAAATGATCATAAAACGGCAGGGCTAAACCGATATCCATGGTATTCGTCGCTTGTTCTGTGGCATGGCTGCTCCCGACGGGGGGGAGTTGAACTTGCACTTTGGCAGGAAACAGGGTTGGCACGGGGATTTCCCGCATCAGGTTGCGAAACCTCTTGTTAGCCGACATTTGTTAGACTGTCAACAGGTTCCGTTCATGATATTGGGAAGTTGCTATTGGAGCACAAAGCGTCACTGGCGCACGCAACCCGCACAAATAATTCTTCTTCTGGAACCAGCCGTTTAATTTGCATGGAGATATCAAAGTTTAAGGGACAGGAGAAACAGAAGGAGGGAGCAAAAAAGGCTTACGGAATGAACCGCAAGCCCTTGATATTTCTGGCGCGCCTGGCAAGATTCGAACTTGGGCGGGCAATGCGTATAGGCAATGCGGGACGTACTTCAGATTACAAGTTATTTTTGCTTCCCTGGAGAATCCGGTCTACTCGATAGTACGTTTCAACCTGTGCGCATCTGCTGCCAGTAACAGCCGCGCAAATAAGAAAAGCCCGGCATCTTGCGATGCCGGGCTTTTCTTATGAGTTCGACAAGAGGGAATCAAGCGGAGGTTTCGGTCGCCTCGTTGGTTTTGTTAAGGTTTGAGTAGAATACGGGAAAGCCGACAAGAAACATGACCGCGATAATGTACTCAACCCCTTTGATGTGGGTGTAGAAATCCACGAATGTATGAAATTCCTGCATCAGTCCCACTGCAACCAGATACTGCCGGACTAACTCAGATACCTGCCAGTTGACTTGGGCCAATCCGCTGAGGACCGCGGCTGCGGACCAGAGACTGATGGCCGAGCCAAGGAAAATAGATAAATGTCTGAATGCCCTGGTGCCTTTCTGGGCTTTTTGTTCTGCCATGCCTTGCCTCCTGTTAATTATGGATGGTTTACTATACGTTTCAGGCCTATATTCCGGTGAGCGCCATCAGGATATGATTCCCAAGTTCCTGCAGTGTGCCGGCTTGCGACAGACCGTTTACCAGGCAGGTGATACCCCAGACGCCGATCAGGGCTGCGGTGGTCATGATGATGCCGAATCCGAGTCTTGATTCCCCAAGTTCATAAGGGGTTCTGATTGCCGCTTCACTATAACTGTCGGTCCGCCCTTCAGTGATTTCCATTTCGTACATGGCGTGCCTCCCTTTTTGCATTTTCTATTTGCTATGCCAGATTCTTTGCGCATTGTCGCATGTTGCTTTGTGTTTCTTCTTGCATGAATGGTGCCAAAATATAGAGCGATGTTGATGTGAAGAGATTCCGTCGTGTCCGGCTGTGTGCTCGGCCATGGGGGTCAGTTGGTCGCCCCGTAAAATAATCAAATTATTCATGGTTGTTACCGTTGTAGGCATGGGGTTGTCAGCGAGAGAAAGCGGTCTGGCCCGAGAAAGATATTTTGTCATGGCATGCCCATTACGAAGTATCCGGACGTCCATTTATCAGATGTCCTGTTGTAATTGTGTGGCATTCCGCTAAAGACGCAACGTAAATGTCGCAACAGTACTGTGGCGACAAAGACCGCCATCGTCCACATGACTCGATCGTTTTGCTGATTGATGGCGGCCTGTTGCTCATTCTGGTCGGGGCTCTGCCAGATTGTGCGAAGGATTTATGGAAAGAAAAGGGAAGAGGAAAAAATAAACGGCCAGGCAATGCCTGGCCGTTTATGGCGGGGAAAGGGGAACTGACTGACTTGATTATTGAACAAAGTAGGAGATCAGCAAAGAAACAGCACCCCAGAGGCCGGCGATGGCGGCGATTGCCATCATGGCGCCGAAGCAAATCTCCGCCTTGCTCGCATCTTTTTGTGTCTTGGTTTCAGCAACGCTCGCTGCTTGTTCTCTTGTGGTATTCATCGTGTTCGACATGGTGGTATCCTCCTGGAATTGGTCCGGTTCGATCTCTTTTTTATAAATTTTTGTACGATTGGAGTGTTTCTGTTTACCTGTTTTAATGCATAATCAATGCCGGAATGTTGCGCTGCCCAATATTTTAGCGGAAATCAGCTGATTTATCGGGAGGGATGCAAGCAGAACTGTTTAGCCGGTTCGGTGTTAATAGGATAACATATCGTAATTGCAAAGCGTTTCTCTGCGGCAGACCGTTCTAGGGAGAAGGTGCGTCGGGCCGGTGTTGCCTGGCGAGTGGCAGGCGGAAGGGTGATGATTGATGCCGGGGAGTGTCGCATGCGGCAGGGGTGTAGCGGCGGAAACCGTTGCATGCCACAGTTTTGTTAGCTAGCCGGCCGGGCTATTCATTGGCGCTGGAAGCTGTACCGTGCCGGGAGATGTTATTGCTTGTCCTGGTCTTGCTCCACCCGAGCAAGCCATCAGGAAATCGGCAGCTCGATCATGATCGTGGTGTGGTCGTTGATCATGCTTTCCACCTGCAGGGCTCCCCTGTTCTCCTGAACTAGGGCCTGGGCGATGCTGAGGCCCAGGCCAGTTCCGTCGCCCGGCGGTTTGGTGGAAAAGAACGGTTCGAAAATCCTAGGGATGACATGGGCCGGGATGCCCGCCCCGAAGTCGGCACAGCTGATCCGCACCCACTGTTTCCCATCCCTGTCCACCGTCTCGCCGATGATTTCCAGGCGTTTGCTGGCATGTGTTCCCGAGTAGCGGAGATTGAGCGCGTATCTGGCGTTGCTCAGCAAGGCGAGGAAAACATGCTGCATCTGTTGGACATTGATGCGGATCGCCGGCAGAGCCGCGGGGAAGGAGAGGGTCGCCTGGATGCCATCCTGTTTCAGGAGATTGGCAATCATGGCCATTGAGTCGTCAATGACCTTTTCGATATGCACGGTTTCGATCAGCTGCGTTCGGTTGGCATTGAACAGCAGGATCTGTTGGACGATATGGGATATCCGTTCCCCGTCCCTGATCACGTGTTGCAGCAGTTCCAGCGGGGTTTGATTCTCGCCGGCGACCGACTCGATTTCCTCACTCAGAATTTGGGTATAGTTGATTAACCCGTTGCTGAGATTGTTGATCTCATTGGCGACCCCGACGGTCAGTTCGCCCATGGCCGCCAGCCTTGCGGCCCTGATTAAATCGGCCTGCAGCCGTTGTTCCTCGGAAATGTCGTCGGCGATCATGATGAGCCGATTGTCTTCTTTTGTGCTTCCGGCGACCGGGATGATGAGGACACGGAATTCCCCGGTCAGCGCATCGAGGCGGACCGTTGCCTCGCCTCTGCCGGCCGCAAGTGCCGCTGTCAGGGCTGGAGGAGGGGAAGATTCCCGACAGAGAACCTGCAGCACATTTTTGCCGACCAGGAGTTCGGACGTGGTGGCAAGGAGCTTTTGCAGTGCCGGATTGACTTCCTCAATGGTGCCGTCTTCGCGGAGAGCAAGAAAGAGGGCTGGCGCGGCTGCGAAAAATTGTTCGCGGACCGCCCGGTGTACGTTTTGCGCCCGGTTGAGCCAGGCAGTCGGCTCGGTGATGTCCAGGCCGAGCCAGAGAATGGCCTCGTCGCCATCTGCAGAAGCGGGCAGGGCGGTATACTGGTAACGGATGCTGTGGTACCCGTCGGTTTTCGAGAGGACGGTCATCTCGGCCAGGTCGGAGTTCGTGTCTTTGCGGTCCAGGAGCCGTTGGCAGGCCAGTTCGTGAATTTTCTGTTCCGGCTCCGGGATCAGGGCAAGCCATTGCAGGCCGGCCGGCTGTCGATCCGGCAGTCCTAGGATGGCAGCCGCCGGTCGGTTCATCGAAACAATGGCGCCGGTCCGGGAGATGACGACCTGCATGATCTGAAAGCCTGCTTGGATCTGCTGGTTGACAACCTGTTCTTGGGCAAGGGCTGTTTTCGTTTCCAGGGCAAAGAGGGCCAGTGCCACCTCATGGGCCATGGTGTTCAGCAGGCTGATTTCTTCCTCTGAAAAACTCTGCGGGGAAGGGGAGTAAACAGTGAGCACTCCGTAAAGCGTCTGGCCCAGGAGCAACGGCATGGCGCAGCAGTTGGCATAGCCGGCGGCAAACGGTGTATTCTTGAGGTGGCCTTTGGGGATTTCCCGCAGGGCGTCTTTAATCACCACCGGTTGGCGTTTCTTCAGGGCGAGCGTTGCGGCGTCTTGTTCGGGAGCGTTTTTTGAAGCGGTGAGCAACACATTCATGCAGTCATCGCATTCCTGGCAGCTCATGGTGGTTGATGCGTCGGTCGCCTTGGCAACCAACCGTTCATCAGGGCCAGGCACGCCGATCCAGACCAGACTGTAATCTTCGTTGGCAAGCAGTGACCTGCAGGTCTCGGTGAAGATATTATCCCGGGTTGCGGATTGCCAACTCAGTTCCGCAATTTTTTGTGTCGAGGTCAGCAGGCTGCTGTGGCGGGAGGATTTCCTCGAAGACAGAGCCTGCTGCAGGAGCAGTTCATGAAAGGCGCCGGCGAGTTCGGCGATTTCGCCGGATTTCCGGAGGGGGGTGACTTCGCTGCGGCGGCCCTGGAACACCTGCCTGATCTGTTTTCTCAAATCGAGCAATGGCACCGCCACCTGGTGGTGCCAGAAGACAAGAATGTAGATGACGGCAAAGACCACAATGGCCAGGATGCCGATAACCACACTCTGGAAACCGACCAGCTTTTTCTTGACATGGTTGACGATCACCCGGTCGAACAGCAGCAGCCGGTCGTTGAGAACGCGAATTTCCTGGTTGAGCTGGCGGATTTTCTGCGGATTCTCATTATCCGTGCCAATGCTGCGGAGCAGGAGAATAATGCCGGCCAGATCCACCTGCCCGGCGAATGACAGTTTGTATTCGGCCGGGATCAGCTGTTCCTCCAGGATGCGCGCCAGATTGGTGTTCAGGGCCTCTACTTCGGTGGTGATGTCCTTGAGCTGATGCAGACGACCTTCGAGCAGGGATTCGTTGATGTGTTCCCGGATGGTGGCAAACTGAAAGACGATCTTTTCGTTCTGGTCAATGATCCGATCGTAATCCTTGTATGAACGGTACTGGCGTGAGCCAAGCAATAAAAGGACACCGAGAACAAGCGCGACAAAGAGCGCGGCGGTGTAGGTGGTTGTTTTCAGTGAAAGCGGCATGTTTTTTCTGCCTAAGGAGAAGGGGCGTTTTCAGCCTTGCCGCCAGGGTCGCGGTAAATTTTTTCAGGGAGGTCGCCGGGCGTCGGGTTGATTGCTCCCGACGTCCGGCGACAAGATGGGGTTCTCTGCGTGAATCTGTTTTTTTGGGTAAACGTTGTTACTTCTTCCAGGTGTACAGAATCGGCAGCCGGTAGAGGATGAAGCGGTACGTAACGATGAATAGGGAATAGATGGTGATGACGATCACCACCTCGCGCCAGTGGGGAATCTCCTGGTACAGTTTCCAGTTGAAGGTGATCAGGGCGGTGTTGAGCCGGTTGAGGGCAATGCCAAGTACCGTGATGAAGGCGGTAAAGCGGGCCAGCCCGACCATGTTGTTTTTGATGGCGATGGTGAAGAGGATAATGGGCAGGATCACGCCAATGAACATTTCCAACATGAACCACTGGCCCCAGCCTGATGCCAGGTATCCCCAGTCGCCGTCATGGGCAACACCGATGATCTTGATTACCAGATAGGTGATCAGTGCGAGCGCCGAGCCTTTCGCCAGGCCGAGGGTGAGTCTGTCAAGGTTGTTCAGGAAGTTGTCGTCACAGCGCCAGGCCATGAACTTCTTGCAGAGCGTGCTGACCACGATGAGCATGCAGAGGCCGGCGAAAATCGAGGAGCAAAAGAAGTGGAACCACTGAAACGGTGCAGAAATCCAGAGCGGGTGCACCTTGCCGGGCGCATAGGTGAACAGGGCACCCAGCGCACCCTGGTGCAGGGTGGAGAGAATGATGCCGGATATGGTCAGCCCCAGGATCATGCTTTTGACGGTTTTTTTCAGTCCCGGCCAGTTGACCCATTCGGCAAAAGCCGGCAATAGTTCGGCAACCTGCACGGAAAGATAGGTGGCGACGTGCCAGGCAACGAGGAAGAGCACGGCGGCTGGGCCAAGGGAGACAAACATCGGATAGATCAGCCGCCAGGGCTGACCCAGGTCGACCTGCAGAAAAATGACCGCGAATAAATAGCCGAGCAGGCCGTTTAACAGGGCCAGGCGCTCAATGGGTTTGAAATCGTGGCGGCCGAAAACCTCCACCGTGGTTCCCAGCATGAAGCCGGAGGCGGAAAGAGGCACCATGACGAAGAGGCCCCAGCCGAGGAAGAGCCCCCATGGGTAGTCATAGGAACTGTGGGTCACATAGCTGAGACCGAAGATGAAGCGGCCGACGGTAATGGCGCCGCCAAAGATGAAGATCACGGCAAACAACCAGTTGAGCGGGTTGCGGATCGCCTGGGCCACATACTCCTTCGGGGTCAGGCCGAGTAGTAGTTTTTCTTTCACGGACCACATGGTCATGCCGTCCGTGCTTACATGTGCGGCTAATGGGGTTTTCCCCTGTGCAATGAATCTGTTCATTGTTATCTCCCCTCCTATTTTCCTGCGGAATTTTCTTTATTTTGGACGTCCTTGCGGGTGGCCAGCAGATGGAATCCGGCAAACAGGGCTGGCCAGATGGTCAAGACCATGGGAACGACGGTCAGAAACTCCTTGACATAGTTGATGATCGGATCGTTGCCAAGGTGGGTGTCGAAGCCGACCTCCTCGAAGGGGGCGCTGGAGAGATACATCCAGGCGGTGCCGCCGACTTCCTTTTCGCCGTAAACTTGATCGACATATTTATCCGGGTAGTTCCTGATCCGGTCATGGGCTATTTTCAGCAGGTTGGTGCGCTTGCCAAAGGTGAGCACTTCCTTGGGACAGGCCTCGACACAGGCCGGTGGCCGGCCAAACTTCAACCTCGTTTCATAGCAGAAAATGCATTTCTTGATAACCGGGTTGAGCACGCTCGAGTAGCTGTAGGCCGGTACATAAAACGGGCAGGCAATCATGCAGGTGCGGCAGCCGACGCAGACGGTCGGGTCATACATCACCGCTCCCTCCGGTGTTTTCCGGTAGGCATTGACAAAGCAGGAGGTAAGACAGGCTGGTTCATTGCAGTGGTTGCACTGCATTTTGCGATAGAGCGGGTGGTCCTTGCCGGGGATTTCATATTTGTTCACCACGGTGTAGGCCCCTTCGCTGGTGCGCCTTTTTTCTTCCAGGACGGACATATCGTCAAAGGGAAGGTCTGGGGCCGGCAGGCCCTGTTCCTTGTTGCAGGCTGCCTCGCAGCTCCGGCAACCCACACATCGAGTCAGGTCCACCAGGACGCCCATGCTGTCGGGATAGCCGCCGAATGACGGGGCCGCCTCGCTTTTGCTGCTTTTGCCGAGCAGCGAAACCATTGCCCCGCCGGCAAGGCCGCCTTTCAGAAATTTTCTACGACTTAATTCGTTCATTATGTTCCCTCCGGTTCAACTCAATCGAATAGTTTCGTTATCTCATTAGCGATTGCGGATCAATGGCCTTCTTTTGCTTTGTGCGCGCTCGGTGGCGGTGCGTACTGCCCGGCGTGAAAAACCTTGTCGCCGGCATCGTTGCGCGTATGACAGTCCTGGCAGCCGTTCGGGGCGCCGCTTTCCTCGTGGCAACCCATGCAGCGTTGATGGTAAGCCGCTTTCAGCCCTAACCTATCCACATGATAGATGGTGTTGTCTGCTGCCAGCTTGTTGAGATATTCTGCCTCAAATCGCTTGGCGGCATGGCAGCTCTGGCATGCTACCTCGTCGGCCGGGCCGCTTTTGGCATGACATTTTGCGCAGCGTGGATCCTGGGGCGGGGTGCCGGTGGTATGATGATGACAGACCGCGCAATCACCCGCGATGTCGGTGTGCATGGTGTGGTCAAAATTGACCGGCCCATAAAGCTCGGCCAACGCATTCAGTTCGACCGCGTCCGGCCCGTCCATTGCCGAGGATATCTGGGCCGTCCCAAAGGCCAGGACCATCGCTAAGATGATTCTCATTGTAAGTTTCGGAATGTGATCCATTTGCATTTCCCCTCCTTGAAAGTTGTTGTGTTGTTTCCCCTGACCGATATTGCTAACAGCTTGATATTAAAAGATATATGTAAAATGTTGTCCAGGAATTTCGGTAAAAAAAAGAGCCTGGTTGGAGAGAAGGTATTCCGCCAGGCTCAATGACCTTATTGGGTTGCCCTAAGATGCCGCCTCAACGTGTTGTTTTGCGTTGTTGACCAAGGTGTAGAAGGCCGGGAATATGCCGAGAAACAGCAGGCAGATTATATATTCAACCCCCTTGATATGGGTATAGAAATCGACGAATGTGTGAAATTCCCTCATGACGCCGATGGCGATGAGGTATTGGCGCAGGAATTCGGAGAATTGCCAGTTGGCCTGCGCCAAGCCACTGAGTAAAGCTGCCGTCGACCAGATGCCAAAAATGGTGCCGCAGAGAATTGTCGCGTGCCAGAGAAGTCGCAACCCGTTTTTTGTTCTGGCCTGTGTCATGATATTTCTCCGTACTGTCCGGAAGTGTTCCTGTTGGCTACATGCCGGTGAAGGCGGTCAGCAGATGGCGGCCGAGTTCGTTGACGCTGCTGTTGGCCAGTCCGCTAACGATGCAGGCCGTTCCCCACGCGCCGACTAGAGCGGCCATGACCATGATGACCGTGATCCCGAGCCGTGAATTGCCCAGTTCAAATTCCGATACCTCTGCTTCGTTGTCAACGTAGGTGCCAAGCCCTTCTTCGGTGATGTCCATTGCGTCGTACATGTTGTTTCTCCCCGGAGACAAAATTTTCGGATGTTTCGTCCGTTGATTCGTTTGTCGCCATTGTATATGCACGATTGATGCCAGACTTGAAATTGGGTCCTTCCCGGGCGGAACAGGGCCGCTTCAAGCCGGAGACTGCCTGGGCTTTGCTGAATTTTTTGTTGTTATTTTAAATAAAAACAAATGGTTGACTCGATAGGGGCGCGGCGGGCGAGCAAATTGCTGCGCACGGCGCATTGTTTTGTGCTCGTCAGACCCTGTTAGAAGGTGTCGCTCAGAAGTGTGGCAAGCAACAACAGTGTCGCGACACTTCTGTGGCTTGCAAAAAAATATCTTTTAATATCAATCTATTATCCGTGAGCTGGTCGAATGGATACTGCCGGTCCGTTAATCGGCGAGGGGGAAAAGGGCAGGAACCTGTTTTTGCCGTCTGCGGGACTATGCGTTTCTTCTATATATAGAGAGGACGATCTCGTCTGCGGTTGTGGGTGTTATTTCATAGACCGTGGCGTTCGACGTCGAAAAGGTCGGAGTCATGCCTGTTCGCGGTTGCGGAGCGCCCCTGTCCGGCCGCCAGCACTGGAGTTTTGCGCAATCGTCACGGCCAAATCCGTCGCAAAATTCGGCGCAATCCCTGAAAAGTTTATTTATGGATAAGCTGTTAATACCGCGAACCGGCGGTAGCTCTTTTGGTTTCGTCCCGGTATTGACCGAGATATTTGTTGAGTTCTTTTTTCGTGACCCGATCCGGCTCGGAAAACGCCGAACTGATTTCATAGCTGCCCGGACCGCAGGTGTCAACCCGGACAACCGTGCCGACCAGAAAGAAGGGCGCCTCGCGCGCCAGACTCAGGGTGAGCTGCATTTTTGTCCCGACCTGGATGGGGTGCGAGCTTTCGAACCGGATACCGCTGATGCTGATGCTCTTGCTGCGGGCCGGCATCTCGCTGGCTTCGCCGAAGCCGAGTTTTCTGAACAGGACTTCGCCGGAAAAATCGATCCTGGTTTCGCGCCGCTTGTCATCGGAGTAGAAACAGATGGTATTCTTGCCGCTTCGTTTGGCGCGATAGAGGGCCTGATCGGCAAAACCCAGCAGGGTATCCGCTTCGGTGGCATCCAGCGGAAAAGCGGCCAGGCCGCCGCTCAGGGTGAAGCGGATGGTGTAGTCATCGTATGATATCTGTTCCCGTTCGACTCTGTCGCGGATTCTTTCCCCCAGAACCATGGCATTCAACTTCGTGGTTTCCGGTAGAATGAGTGCCAGCTCTTCGCCGCCAAAGCGGGCCGCGATGTCCTCGATTCTTTTTTCGGTCATGATGATATGGGCGACGCGTTTCAGAACCGCATCCCCTGCCTGGTGGCCGAACGAGTCGTTGATGTTTTTGAAGTCGTCCATGTCAAAGAACAGCACGGAAACGTCGATGTTGTGGCGTTTAGCCCGGGCGATCTCCTGGTTGAGATCCTCATCAAAGGAGCGGCGGTTCAACAAGCTGGTGAGGCTGTCGTATTTTGAGGACCTGGCGGTTTCCTCAAAGAGCTTGATTTCGATTACCTTGGGATTGCGCAGATCCTTGCTGATCGTACAGAAATAATCGCAGACCGCGGTGCGCAGGTTCACTTCCCGGTTGAGGAGTGCATGCATGCCCTGGGTATGGGCGGTGACAAGTTTCCAGCATTTTGCTGCCCGGGCGGGCTCCATTTCCAGGTTGGTCAATATGTGGATGATGACGGGAAAGGCGCTTTCGCCGTACAGGGCAATGAGGCCGTTGAGTTCGGCGATCAGCCTTTTGTCGTCATCGGCAAATTTATCAAAACATTGCAGGATGTTTTCCCGAATGGTTTCCATATGTTTTGCTCCGGACTCGCTAAAGGCGTTTTGGCCGGTGCCGCAATGGAAAGCGGTCTGCCGGTTTCTTTCTGTCACCTGAAATAAACAAGTGCCGTTTTCTACAATATTCCGCTGTGATTTGTCAACCTGAAGTAAGGGTTGCTCTTGATTTCGGCAATCCGGTCTTTTCTCCGAACAGAAATTTTGAATTTTCATAACAACGGTTTTATGGTAAAGCTTCTTCGCAACCGATAACGCACCTGTCATTTCAAACCAACGCCAGCCGTATGGATGAATTCAAGCAGCAGCATATCACCGAGCATCTCACCGAACTCAGGAAATGCCTGATCTGGGCACTGGGCGCTGTTCTGGCTGGCTTCGGCGTGGCCTACAGTTTTGTGCAGGAGATCGGCAACTGGTTTTTCAAACCGTTGTTTGATGTGCTGCCGGCGGGCGCGAGTCTTATCTTCACCTCCTACCAGGAGGCCTTTTTTTTTATCTAAAATTGGCCCTGGTTGCCGGGGTGGTGCTGGCCAGCCCGGTGCTCTTCTGGCAGTTCTGGCGTTTTGTGGCGCCCGGCTTGTACCGCCACGAGAAGAAGGTGATTCTGCCTTTTGTCGTCTTCTCCACCCTTTTTTTTCTCGGCGGTGCCGCATTCGGGTACAGCGTGGTCTTTCCGCCCGCCTTTCGTTTTCTGGTCGGTTATTCCACCGATTATCTCACGCCGATGCCGGCGGTGAATGAATATTTTTCGCTGGCCATCCGCTTGCTGATCGCCTTTGGCGTTGTGTTTGAGCTGCCCATTCTCATGGTCTTTCTCGCCAAGATCGGCCTGGTTGACAGCGCCTTCCTGCGTCGGAACCGCAAGTATGCCGTGCTGCTTAACTTTGTGATCGCCGCTATTTTAACCCCTACCCCGGACGTGGTGAATCAGCTGCTCATGGCGGTGCCGCTTGTGGTGCTCTACGAAATCAGTGTCGTGGCGGTCTATTTTTTCGGACGCCGCCGGTTTACCGAATTCACCGGCGCTGGCACGTCGGTTGCTGATTCGGCTGCGGCCGACGTAGATGACGGCCGGCAATAAACCGGGCTTTGCATAATGGCGGCGACCGCGTTATGGTAGAATGCCAGGGGACGGAGACGTGAGTTCACAGGGGCTTGCGCGGTTTTTTAGCGGCGAGTTCGCTAGAGCGTCCTGTTGCCCGTGGCATTGAAAAATGTTGTCCGTGAAAAAAATCCAATAACCAGAATGAGGGAGCAGCATTATGCCAACAGTAAACGGCGCGCAATTCGACCAGGCACTTGCCATCGGCCGGCCACCGAATGTGGTGAGACTTTTCCCCAATTCCCGCGCCCTGCTGGTCAGCGGCAAGGTGATCGACCGGGCCCTGATGGCCAAGGGCCAAGCCATGACCATGGCGGCGAACGGCAGGAATTACTTTGTGATCCGCGGGGCACTACAGGCGGCCCAGCGAGCCAATGCCGCGATCATCATTGAAATCGCCCGCTCGGAGGGCGGGGCCGGCGCCTACTGCGCGGTCAACTACTGGAATATGGCCCGGTTGGTCGATGCGCTGTGCAACGAACTGGCCATCATGGTGCCGGTGGCAATTCATGCCGACCATTACGGGATCAAGAAGCCGGCGGATCTCGGCTTTGCCCGTCAGGAGATTCCGACCATGTTTGAGGCTGGCATCACCTCCATCGCCATTGACGCCTCACACCTGCCGGACGTCGAGAACCTCCAGGCCAACATTGCCCTGAGTTCCTGTATTCCTGGCTGGGCCAGCCTGGAAACCGAGGTCGGCGAGATTAAAGGCTCGCAGGGGCTGTCCACTGTGGACGAGGCCCTGTTTCACATTCAGGGACTCAATGCCCACGATATCTTCCCTGACTGGATCGCGTTAAACAATGGCACCACCCACGGCATTGAGGCGAGCGCCCAGGGCATTCAGGTGGGACTTACCGCCGCCATTCATGAGCAGCTGGCCCGTTACGGCATATCCGGTGCCCAGCACGGCACCTCCGGCAACAGTTCTGACCGCCTTCGGGAGATCGCGGCGCAGACCAGGACCACCAAGGCCAACGTTGCCACTGCTCTGCAGATGATTTCCTGGGGCCTGGAGGTGAACGACTACGGCAATGCCCAATTGGACGGCGATAGGAATTTTATCAAGGTTCCGGGCGAAGGCGCCACCGAGGAGATGTGGCAGGAGATGGTTTCCTATGCCAGAGCCCGTGAATGGAAAATCGGTGACTACAAAAAATTGAATCTGCCCTTTGAAACGAAACTCATGGGGCAGCCGGCAGCAATCCGCGAACGCATGGCGCGCCGGGTGGAGGATTTTGTTTATCGGCTGCTGGTCGAGGTGTTCAACGCGACCGATACGGCGCCTTTAGCCGTTGAGGCCATTCTGGCGGCCGGCTCTTACGATCTCGGTCCCAAGGCGGTCCGCCTTGAGGACCCGACTGAATGGACCGAGGCCAGATGCCGGGCTCGAGCCGCCACCCTGGAGACGGACAAGGGGCCGGCAGGCAATTTCGACGACTGATCGGCCAGTGACCGGCCGCCGGCCGTGTAGGGCGGCGTACTTCAACTTATGGAAACATATTCATGCAGAATCAAAAAATACTTGTAACCGGCGCCGCAGGTTTTATCGGCTTTCATCTTTCGAAAAAACTTCTGGAGAACGGTGCCCAGGTGGTGGGACTGGATAATCTCAACGATTATTACGATCCGAACCTGAAGCGGGCTCGGCTCGCTCTGCTCGCGCCGGATGCCCGCTTTTGCCATGTGAGCACTGACCTGGCGGACCGACCGGCCATGGCCGCGCTTTTCGCCGGTGAGAAATTCGATGCCGTGGTCAATCTGGCCGCCCAGGCCGGCGTCCGCTATTCCCTTGAGAATCCCCATTCCTACGTGGACACTAACCTGGTGGGCTTTGTCAACCTGCTGGAGGGATGCCGCCATTCCGGCGTTAAACACCTGGTGTTCGCCTCATCCAGTTCAGTCTACGGCGCCAATACCAAAATGCCCTTTTCGGTGCATGACAACGTTGATCATCCTCTTTCTTTGTATGCCGCCTCCAAGAAAGCCAATGAATTGATGGCCCATACCTACAGCCATCTTTTCGGTCTGCCCGTGACCGGTCTCAGATTCTTTACGGTTTACGGCCCCTGGGGCCGGCCGGACATGGCCCTTTTTCTTTTCACCCGGGCCATTCTCGAAGACCGGCCCATTGATGTCTTCAACTACGGCCGCATGGTGCGCGATTTCACCTATATCGATGACATCGTCGAGGGGGTGTTCCGGGTCATTCAGCGGCGACCGACCGCCAACCCTGACTGGCGCGCCGATGCGCCGGACCCGGCCACCAGCGCCGGCCCGTACCGGATCTACAATATCGGCAACAACCAGAAGGTGGATCTGCTGCGTTATATCGAGGTGCTGGAGGAATGTCTCGGCAAAAAGGCGGTAAAGAATTTTCTACCCATGCAGATGGGGGATGTGCCGGCTACCTATGCCGATGTCGATGATCTGGTCCGCGATGTGGGATTCAAACCAGACACAGCGATTGAGCAGGGCATCAGGCGGTTCGTGGACTGGTACCGCGGGTATTATAAAGTGTAAGTTCAGCCGGAGTTCGACGCCGGGAGTTCTTCAGCTTTAGCCGCCGGCCGGTTGTCTTCCAGTAATTCCATGGCAGCATTGATGATGGCAGGCGCATCGATCTGCCATTTTTTTCGGAGTACATCCTGGGGGCCGTGTTCGACGAACTGGTCCGGGAAGCCGAGCATTTTGATTCTGGTCCCCATCAGTTTGCGCCGGGCCAGGAGTTCCAGCACGGTGCTGCCGAATCCGCCCTGGCGGGCAGCGTCTTCCACGGTCACGACCCGGCCGGTTTTGGCAGCCCACTCGGCGATGAGATCGCCGTCCAGGGGCTTGATGAACCTGGGGTTGATGACCGCCGCTTCGATTCCCAGTTTTTTCAGGCCGTCGGCCGCAGTCAGCGCGGCAAAGACCCGGTTGCCGATCGGCAGCAGCAGGACATCGTTGCCGGACCTGAGCAGTTCACCCTTGCCAAGCGGCAGTTCCTCCAGTTCGGCGGACAGCGCCACCCCTTCACCTTCACCACGCGGATAGCGAACCACGACCGGTCCCGGATAGCGGACAGCGGTATACAGCATATGTTGCAACTCGTTTTCATCCTTGGGCGCCATCAGCACCAGATTGGGGATGTAGCGCAGGAAGGCGATATCGAACATGCCGTGGTGGGTCGGTCCGTCATCGCCCACCACGCCGCTTCGATCCAAGGCAAAGGTGACCGGCAAGTTCGGCAGGCAGACGTCGTGGATGACCTGATCCAGGGCTCGCTGGAAAAATGTTGAGTAGACGGCCACCACCGGCCGCATGCCTTCCGTGGCCAGGCCGGCGGCAAAGGTGACGGCATGCTGCTCGGCAATGCCCACGTCGAAGAAACGGTCCGGAAAGCGGGCGGCGAATTTGGTGAGTCCGGTGCCGGCCGGCATGGCCGCGGTGATCGCGATGATGGTCTGATCTTTTTCCGCCAGGTGCACCAGGGTGTCGCCAAAGCATCTGGTGTAGGAGATGGGATTGGCCGGGGTCGGCAGCGGCGTGCCGGTCAGGATGTCGAACGGCCCTACGCCGTGGTAATCTCCCGGATTCTTTTCCGCCGGCGGGTAGCCCTTGCCCTTGGTGGTGAGTACATGGATCAACACCGGCCCCTTGCTGAAATCTCGGACATTTTTGAAGGTCGCCAGGAGGCTGTCTAACTGGTGGCCGGGAATCGGACCCACATATTCGAATTTTAGGGCCTCGAACAGCATGCCCGGCGTGAAGAAGGTCTTGAAGCTCTCCTCGGTCCGTTTCAGAACCTGGAGAATGTTTTCGCCGACATTGGAGAGTGATTTGAGGAGGTGTTTCAATTCCTCCTTGGCGCGGACCACGGTTTTACCGGTCATTTTTCGACTCAGAAAGCTTGATAAAGCGCCGACGTTGGCTGAGATCGACATCTCATTGTCGTTCAGCACTACGATCAGATCGCGGTCCAGATGGCCGGCCTGGTTTAAGGCCTCGAAGGCCATGCCGCCGGTCATGGAGCCGTCACCGATGACGGCGATTACCCGGTTGGTGTCGCCCTTCAGATGCTTGGCCGAGGAAATGCCCAAGCCGGCCGAGAGCGACGTACTGCTGTGGCCGGGGTCAAAGGTGTCATACGGGCTTTCGCTTCGTTTGGGAAAGCCGCTGATGCCCTTATACTGCCGCAGGGTATGAAAAAGTTCGCGGCGGCCGGTGATCAGCTTATGGGCATAGCTCTGGTGGCCGACGTCCCAGATAAGTTTGTCGGTCGGTGTGTTAAAGATATAATGCAGGGCCAGGGTCAGTTCCACCACCCCGAGGCTCGGGGCCAGATGTCCGCCGGATCGGGCAACAGTTTCGATGATCTCCCGGCGGATTTCTGCGGCCAGTTGCGGCAGGATTTTTTCGGGCAGGCGACGGAGGTCGGCCGGCGAGTTGATGGTGTTGAGAATTGGCGGCTGTTTCTTCATGGTTTTATCTTGCATGGCTGCTCTGAAGATTCGTCCGGCGCGAGCCCGGGTCATTTTTTCCGATTGACGATATAGCGGGCCAGTTCCCGGAGCGGCTCAGCCCGGTGATCGAAGCCGGCCAGCGCTTCCATCGCCGCAGTGGCGGTTTCTTGGGCCATCTGTCTGGTGGCGGCCACGCCGATGAAAGCCGGGTAGGTGGCTTTCTGGCGGGCGGCGTCGGAACCGACCGCCTTGCCAAGCTGTTCGGCCGTTCCTTCGACGTTGAGGAGGTCGTCAACGATCTGGAAGGCCAGGCCGATTTTTTCGCCGTAGGTGGTGAGGGCCTGAAATCCGGCTATGTCCGCCCCTCCCAGGATGGCGCCGGTCTGGACGGCGGCGGTGATCAGCGCGCCGGTCTTGCGGCTGTGAATTTCCCGCAGAGTTTCAAGGGAGATCTGTTGCCCCTCGCCGGCCAAGTCGAGCACCTGGCCACCGACCATGCCCAGCGGCCCGGCGGCCCGGCTGATCAGCAAGATGACCCGCAGACGGTCGTAATCCGGTACACCGGCCGGCTCCGGCCGGCTCAGCAATTCGAAGGCAAAGGTGAGAAGTCCGTCACCGGCTAAAATGGCGCCGGCTTCACCGAAGACCTTGTGGCTCGTTGGGTTGCCACGCCGCAGATCGTCGTTGTCCATGGCCGGCAGGTCGTCGTGGATGAGGGAATAAGTGTGGATGCACTCCAGGGCGCAGGCGGCCGGCAGCACGGCTGCCTGGTTATCGGTTGTCGGCATGACCGCTTCAGCCGCAGCCAGACAGAGAATGGGCCGAACGCGTTTGCCGTCGGCAAAAAGGCTGTAACGCATGGCCTCGATATGCTCGGTCAGGGGCGGCTCGGCCCGCAGCATGTATTGCTGCAACGCCTCTTCAACCCGGGCGCGTCTGCTGCTTATGTAGTCGCTGATATCCATGACGTTTTTTTGTTACTCTGTTTCGTTATCTTCAAAGGGCACGGCATTCAGGGCGCCATCTTTTTTCAGAAGGGTATCCACTTTTTTTTGGACGTCGTTTAATTTTCGGGAGCAGTACTCAACCAGTTTGATGCCTTTTTCGAACCTGTCCAGCGAGTCTTCCAGGCTCAGGGCCCCCTCGTCCAACTCCCGGGTGATCTGTTCCAGATCCTTGAGGGCGTCTTCAAAATTTTTCTTTTTCATGACGTTGTTCGGTGTGGCAGAGGTTTGGAAATTTAGTTCCTGACGCGTTGAGTTTCAGCAATTTGCGGACAAAATTTCGTTAACCTTATGCCCACAGGACATGCAGGTGTTCATGGTGTTAAGGGACTTATCCAGCTCCGCTGGGTGAGGAACGAGATAATGATGCCACGGCGCGGCCAATATCCGGATGAACTCCGGCCGCCAAAACCGTGGATTCCAGGCGGCTGAAAATAACGCATCATGATAAATGAATCAAAAGCAATGAGCAACGACTTTACAAAAAAATCCGTTGTATGGTATGAGACATGAGTTTCCAGGGGGCCAAAAGATCGCTACCGTAATCCGGGATCAGGCTTGTTCTTTGACGAATATATTCGTTGTGTATGATAGATGGATCGTGTCTGATGCTGGTCGAACATATTGAGCGGTTTGCCGCCTGGTTGGCCGTTGAAAAGGGGTATTCCGGCAACACGGTGGATGGTTACCTGCGGGATTTGCGGGAGTTCGCCAAGTTCGTTGGCCAGGAGACTGCGGTTGATGCGGTTGACGCCCATTTACTCCGGGCGTTCGTTTATCAGTTGAATGCCAGGAACAAGGCCTCTTCGGTGGCCAGAAAGCTGTCCGCCCTGCGGACATTCTACCGGTATCTGGTCCGGAATCGGATTGTGCGCCAGGATCCGGCCGTGGCGGTTTCTATGCCAAGGCAGGCCCGGTACATGCCGGTGTTTCTGACCGTGGACGAGGTGTTCAGCCTCATGGAGGCGCCGGGTCGGGATGATGCCTTTGCGGCCCGCGATCTGGCGATTTTGGAGATTTTGTATTCGACCGGCATGCGAGTGGCGGAACTCGTAGCCAGCAATCTGCCGGATTTTGATTTTGATCAGGGCATGGTGCGGGTGACTGGCAAGGGGAACCGGCAGCGGCTCGTGCCCATCGGCCGGCCGGCCGTGGAGTCTTTGCTGGTTTATCTGCCGCAGCGGGAACAACTGACCGCGGAGCGGGTGCGTCGCGGACAACTGCCCGAACGGACTGCGGTCTTTCTGAGCGGCCGGGGCGGTCGGCTGACCGCCCGCAGCGTTGAGCGGCTGGTCGGCGCCTATGCTCTGCGGGCCGGAATCACCGTGCGGGTTACTCCTCATGCCCTGCGGCATTCCTTTGCCACCCATCTACTGGAGATGGGGGCGGATCTGCGGGCTGTTCAGGAGTTGCTCGGACATGCGAGCCTGTCGACCACCCAGCGGTATACCCATCTCAACATGGATCATCTGATGGCGGTGTACGATCGCGCTCATCCGAAGGCGCACAAGGGGAAATGAAAAAGGGCGGAATTCAGGAGTCAGAATTCAGGAGACAAAGAGGAACATTCTTTCAGTCAACTGGCTAGATTTATTCTGGATTCTGAATTCTGACTCCTGAATTCTGAATCCAACCATGTGACCAAGTAGATGTAATAGCAGCACGTTACTTAAACAAAGCTGGAGAATTTCCTTGAAGATACGATCAACCACCATTATTTCGGTGCGGCACAGAGGCGAGGTGGTGGTCGCCGGCGACGGTCAGGTCACCATGGGCGATACGGTGGTCAAACATGCGGCTCGCAAGGTACGGCGGCTCTATAACGGCACGGTCATCACCGGGTTTGCCGGGGCCACGGCCGATGCCTTTACGCTGTTCGACAAGCTTGAGAAGAAACTGGACCAGTATAAGGGCAACCTTCTGCGCTCGGCGGTTGAACTGGCCAAGGACTGGCGGACCGACAAGATGCTGCGGCGCTTGGAGGCGTTGCTGATTGCGGTTGATCGGGAGACCTCCCTGTTGTTGAGCGGCAACGGCGATGTGATCGAGCCGGACGACGGCATCCTGGCCATCGGCTCCGGCGGCCCCTATGCCCGGGCCTCGGCCCTCTCCCTTGTAGAGCACAGCGAGCTGGACGCCGAGGCCATTTGCCGGGCCTCCATGCAGGTCGCCGCTTCCATCTGTGTCTATACCAATCAGGAAATAACCCTGGAAAAACTATGATAGCGAGCTTTTTGCTTAGCCATGCCGTCACTATTAGCGAGTCTACCAAAACTATGATGAACAGTCTAAATGCCCTTACCCCCCAGGAAATCGTTAAGGAACTGGATAAATATATCATCGGCCAGCAGAATGCCAAGCGCTCGGTGGCCGTGGCCCTCCGCAACCGCTGGCGGCGGCAGCAGGTGCCTCTGCCCCTGCGGGACGAAATCGCCCCGAAAAACATCATCATGATCGGCCCGACCGGCGTCGGCAAGACCGAAATCGCCCGGCGGCTCGCTTCCCTTGCCCAGTCGCCGTTTCTGAAGATCGAGGCGACCAAGTTTACCGAGGTCGGCTATGTGGGCCGCGACGTGGAATCGATGATTCGGGATCTCACCGAACTGGCAGTGAACATGCTGAAGAAGGAGGAGCGCAAGACGGTGGAGTTGAAGGCTTGGGAGATGGCCGAGGAGCGGATGCTTGACCTGCTGCTGCCGGCACCGGCGACCTTCCGTGGCCGGCCGCCGGAAACGGCTGCCGAGCATCTGCCCGAGCCGGTCGAGTCCGGTCGCGATTCGACCCGTGAGAAATTCCGGGTCATGTTGCGGGAGGGCCGGATGGACGAGCGGGAGGTGGAGATGAAGGTGGCGGGTTCGCCGGCCACGCCCATGATCGAGGTCTTCTCCAACGCCGGCATGGAGGAGATGGAGTCCAGCCTGCGGGACGCCTTCAGCCGCATCTTTCCGCAGAAGGGCAAGGCCAGGCAGCTCAAGGTGCCGGAGGCCATGAAGATTTTGCAGATGGAGGAGGCGGACAAGCTGATCGACAACGACAAGATCCTGCGGTTGGCCATCCAGCGCACCGAACAGAGCGGCATTATTTTTCTGGATGAGATCGACAAGATCGCCTCTCGGGAAGGGGTGCATGGCCCGGAGGTTTCCCGGCAGGGGGTGCAGCGCGATTTGCTGCCCATTGTCGAAGGCACCACGGTCAACACCAAGTACGGCATGGTGCATACCGACCATATCCTGTTCATTGCCAGCGGCGCCTTTCACGTCAGCAAACCTTCCGACCTGGTGCCGGAACTGCAGGGCCGTTTCCCCATCCGGGTGGAACTCTCCGCCCTGTGTGAGGAGGAGTTTTACCAGATCCTGACCGAACCGCAGAACGCGTTGATCAAACAGTATGTCGCCCTGCTGGCTACCGAGAACATCGATTTGGTTTTTGAAGATGAGGCGATCCGAGAGATTGCCCGCCTGGCGGCGGAGGTCAATGGCAAGACCGAGGACATCGGTGCCCGCCGTCTGCATACCGTCCTGGAAAGGGTGGTGGAGAAGCTCTCTTTTGATGCGGCGCATCTCAAGGAGGAGCGTTTTGTGATCGACGCCGATTATGTGCGTGCCCAGGTCGCCGAGATCACGAAGGATGAGGACCTGAGCCGTTTCGTACTTTGATTATTATTTTTTGATGGCGTTGAAATCTTTGCATCCCGCAGAGGCGCAGGGCTCGCAGAGATAACTCAAAATCTATTGTTTCTCTGCGCCGCTGCATCTCAGCGCGACTAATGTTTTGCGAATGCATCATTTTTTACGAGGATATTGTCTTATGATTGAGCCAGACCTGAAATACTGCCCGCAGTGCGATGATGAATACCTGCCGGAGATCCGGCTCTGTGCCGCATGCGGGATCGAACTGATTTCCGGCACGGAAAAACTGGCCAGGGTTGAGGCCCGCCAGCGGCGCCTGGAATCCCGGGTTGTGGAGTTAACGCCGGACGACGAACTGGTAAACATCCGGCGCGGGCCGCTGGCTGATATTAAACGGTTGGAAAATCTGTTCCGGGAGGAGCGGATCGGCACATTAATCGCCGCCGATGAAAGCGCCTGCGGCAAAGGCTGCTGCCCTACCTCGTTTTTTTTGCGGGTGCGGCGGCAGGATGCCCGCGAGGCCATGGAACTGCTCGATTGGGATTTCCGGCGGACCACAGGCCTGGATGGCCATGATGTCAAGCATGCCAACGCCGTCTATGATGCCGCTACCGAGGAAGCGGTCTGCCCGGCCTGCGGCCATGCCTTTTCCACCACGACCAGCACCTGCCCCGACTGCGGGCTCTGTTTCGGGTGAGAATGGCCGGACAGCGGGAGAAAAACAGAGACGGCCTCCGACAACCGGGGCTTCCGCACAGGGTCGTGCTGCATGAGCGATGAACCGGTGGTGATCATCGGCGCCGGGCCGGCCGGTCTTGCTGCTGCCTGGGAGTGCATCGGGCGGCAGCTGCGGCCCGTGGTCCTGGAAGGGTCCGGCATGGTCGGCGGCATCGCCCGCACCGAGAGTTATAACGACTACCTCTTCGATATCGGCGGCCATCGGTTTTTCAGCAAGATCGAAAGGGTGAACCGGCTCTGGCAGGAGATGCTGGGCCCTGACCTGCTGCGGGTGCCGCGGCTGTCCAGGATCTATTATCAGGGGAAATTTTTCCGGTATCCGCTTGAATGCGTCGACGCCCTTGTCAAGCTGGGTTTGCTGGAGAGCCTGCTGATCGTCGTAAGCTACGGCCGGGCACAGGTACGGCCCTCGGCCGTGGAGGAAACCTTTGAGCAGTGGGTGTCGAACCGCTTCGGCCGCCGTTTATACCTGACGTTTTTTAAGACCTATACCGAGAAGGTCTGGGGCATTCCCTGCGATGAGATCCGGGCCGACTGGGCGGCCCAGCGGATTAAGGGGTTGTCGCTGATGGTGGCTTTAGCCAACGCCCTGTTCGGCAACGCCCGCAGCAAGAGCCTGATCGACGCCTTTGATTATCCGGCCCGGGGGCCGGGCATGATGTGGCAGCGCTTTCAGGAAGAAATTGTCGCGCACGGCGGCACGGTGCGGCTGCAAAGCGAGGTGATCCGCGTCGAGCATGGCAAGGGGCTGGTCAGCGGTGTTGTCCTGCAGGAAGGCGGTTGTCTGCAGACCATTGCGGCCGACCATTTCATATCGAGCGTGCCGATCACCCGGCTTGTACAGTTGCTGGAACCGCCGCCGCCGGCCGAGGTGGTGGTTGCGGCCCGCGCTTTATCCTACCGCGCCTTTCTGATCGTCGGCCTCATCGTCAAGCAGGCCGATCTCTTTCCTGATCAGTGGATCTATGTGCACAGCCCCGACGTCCGGGTCGGCCGCATCCAGAATTTCAAGAACTGGAGCGCGGCCATGGTGCCCGATGCTTACACGACCAGCATCGGCATGGAGTATTTTTGTAATACGGACGACGAACTCTGGCGCATGACGGATGCCGAACTGATCGCCCTGGCCACCGCCGAGCTGGCCGCCCTTGGTCTGGCCGTGCCGACGGATGTGACGGACGGCGTCGTCATCCGGCAGCCGGCCGCCTATCCGGTTTACGATCGGGATTACGGCCAGAATCTGAAGACGATCAAAGACTACCTCACCATCTTCAAAAATCTGCAGACCATCGGCCGCAACGGCATGCATCGCTACAACAACATGGATCATTCCATGCAGACCGGCATCATGGCGGTGGAGAATATCCGCGGGGCGGCCCATGATCTGTGGGCGGTCAACGATGAGGAGGAATACCTGGAAGAGGGGAAGGCGGCCGGGATCGGCCGCTCGGTCCTGGAGTCGATCCTTGTTCAGTCTTTTGCCAGGATGGACAAAGTGGCCATGGCCACGGCCATCGGTTCGGTCTGCGGGCTGCTCGTCCTGGCCGCTACCCTCTGGATCAGCAGCCGGGATCCCAACCCGGCGGCCTCTCATCTGCGACTTTTAGCCCAGTACTGCATCGGCTATACGGTCACGGTCCAGGGCGCCTTTGTCGGCTTTGCCTATTTCTTTTTCTGGGGGTTCCTGGCCGGCTGGCTGTTCGCTTATCTCAGGAATTTTTTCCTGGCCGTCTATCTGTTTCATCTGAAGAAGAAGAGCGCCCTGCTGACTGTTAAGGATTTCTTCGATCATCTGTAAGGAGGAATGCCATGCTTGAGAATAAACGGTTGGTCGCCGAGGAGGAGAAGTTGTTCCGCGGCGTTCTGCTGCTGAACGCCAAGGTCGTGGGGCTGGCGCTCGGTCTGATCTGCAGCCTTGTCATCTTGGTCGCCACCAACTGGCTGATCATCAAGGGCGGCAACCGGGTCGGGCCGCATCTGCAGCTGTTGAGCCAGTATTTTATCGGCTACCGAGTGACGTTTTCGGGGAGTCTGATTGGCGCGGCGTACGGGTTTGCCGTGGGCACTTTCTGCGGCTCGCTGCTCGGCTGGATCTACAACAAGATCACCGCGTTTCGGATGTGAGAAAGAATTCAGGAGTCAGGAGTCAGAATTCAGGAGAAATGAGAAATATTTTTTCGCCCGAATCGTTCGACTCATTCTGACTCCTGAATGCTGTATTCTGAATTCCTCAATGCATCAGAGCAGACCTAACGCAGCAATTCCTGAATCGAGGCCAGCAGTTCCTTGTTGGTAAAGGGTTTTTGGAACGTGCGGTGGGCACCGACATTTCGGGCCAGTTCCAGATAATCGATATTTTTCAGCCTGCCGCCGCCGGACATGGCGATGATCTTCATTTTTGGAAAATCCCGGCAGATGTCCATGATGGCACCGATGCCATCCTGGCCCGGCATGAAGATATCCGTGATCACCAGGTCCGCGGCTGTTTCGTGCAGAACGGCGAGCGCCTCGCTGCCGGAGGCGGCGGTCGAAACCCTGTATCCCTCATGCTCCAGCAGGCGGCGCAGGCTTTTGCCCATCAGGATATCATCGTCAACGATTAGGATGTGTTTCATTTTTTGTTTTTTGCCGATCCGCCGGTTACCTGGCTGGTTGCGTTAGTGCCCGTCTGGTTCGTATTGGAACTATAATGGATTTTTGTCGGCGGCCGCCATAGATTTTCGATAACCGATCACAGGTGAAGCCGAGAGGTGTGCCGCGAGCCTGTCATGGCCGGCCGCCTATTTCCCGCCGGCCGTTTTTTCGGCGCTGGTTGTTCAACTCCACTGGTTTTTTTTCATAGCTCACCGCGCTGTAGCCCAGGACCCTGCCCACTTCGGCGGTGAAATCGCCGCAGGGCCGGACGGTCAGATCCGCCGGCACCTCGATGTCCACCTCGCCCCGGCCGCCATAATGGATGGTTAAAGCGAGCGGGCAGGGACCGTGAAAGCGGTAGCAGATTTTTTTCAGGTCGGTAAGCTTTTCGCGGCTGGTCCGCTCTGCCTGCAGGATGATCCGGGTGGCGGCCGTATACTTCTGGCGCGCTTCTTCCAGGGATTCAATCGTGTCGGCGATGATCTTGTTGCCGCGTTCATCCTTTTTGGCCTCGCCCTGGACAATAACCGGGGCATCGCTTTTAATCAGATGGGCGCAACGGCTGAAGGCCTCGGGAAAGACCACTACCTCGGTGGTGCCGACAATGTCCTCCAGGGTGAGAAAGGCCATCCGTTCGCCTCGTTTGCTCTTGTGCTCCTTGCAGTCGCGGATTAAGCCGCCGACCCGGACCGCCTGGCCGTCGGTCAGTTCGCTGATGCCTGCCAGGTCAAGGTCGGTCACCGCCTTGATCTCGGCCCGGAAATTGTCAAGCGGATGGCCGGTGATGTAAAAGCCGACCGTCTCTTTTTCAAGGGCGAGTTTTTCCGCCTCGGGCCATTCCGGAAGGTCGGGCAGGGCGATTGATTTTTGCTGGACCGCGGTCTGCGGGGCCATGACCGCGAACAGGGAAATCTGGCCGCTCAACCGGTCGCGCTGCACCGCCTGCGCCTGTTCGAGGGCCTGGTCGAGAATGGCGAAGAACTGGGACCGTTTGCCGCCCAGGGAATCAAAGGCGCCGGCCTTGATCAGGCTTTCAATGACCCGCCGGTTGACCCGGCGCAGATCCACCCGGCTGCAGAAATTCTCCAGCGAACTGAAGGGTCCCTCCTTGGTTCGCTCCTCCATGATCGATTCCAGGGCGGCATCGCCGACATTTTTAACGGCGGCCAGGCCGAAACGAATCCGGTCCTCGATCACGGTGAAGTCCCTGGAGCTTTCGTTGATATCCGGCGGCAGCACCTCCAGATTGTGATCCTTGCACTCGTTGATGTAGAGCACCACCTTGTCGGTGTTGTTCACGTCGCAGGAGAGGAGGGCGGCCATGAACTGGGCCGGATAATGGGCCTTCAGGAAAGCGGTCTGGTAGGCGATGAGCGCGTAGGCGGCGCTGTGCGACTTGTTGAAACCGTAGCCGGCGAACTTGGCCATCAGGTCGAAGATGTATTCGGCCTTGTCGGTTGGAATATGGTTGCGGGCCGCGCCGGCCATGAATTTTGCCTTTTCAGCGGCCATCACCTCCGGTTTCTTCTTGCCCATGGCGCGTCGCAGGATATCGGCATCGCCCAGGGAGTAGCCGGCCAGGACGTTGGCGATCTTCATGACCTGTTCCTGGTAGACGATGACGCCGTAGGTCTCCTCCAGGATGGGCTTCAACTGGGGCAGTGGATAAACCGCCTGAATTTTGCCGTGCTTGGTATCGGTAAAGGCGCCGACCATGCCGCTTTCCATGGGGCCTGGCCGGTAGAGCGCCACCAGGGCGATGAGGTCGGAGAAGACCTCGGGCTGCATGCTTATGAGCAGGTTGCGCATGCCGGCGCTTTCCAGCTGGAACACCCCGAGGGCATCGCCCCGGCAGAGCAGATGATAGGTCTTCAGGTCGTCGAGCGGTATGGTGTCGATCTCCAGCTTGTGGCCGATATCGACCTCGATGAGCTTGAGAGCCCGATCGATGACGGTCAGGGTCTTGAGGCCGAGGAAGTCGAACTTGATAAGCCCGGTCATCTCGGTGTAGACCATGTCGTACTGGGTGAGGGTCTCGTCCTTCTGGCCTCTGCATAACGGCAGGTATTCGTCCATGGGTCGCGGCGAGATGACAACGCCGGCGGCGTGGGTGGAGGTGTGGCGGGCCAGCCCCTCCAGAACCTGGGCCACTTGCAAAAGCTCCGCTACGTCGGGATCCTGCTTGGCCGCATCCTTCAGCCTGGGTTCCTGCTCGATCGCCTCCTTGATCGTGATTTTCAGCTGTTCCGGGATCAGCTTGGCAATGCGATCCACATCGCCGTAGGGCATGGCCAGGGCGCGGCCCACATCCCGGATGACCGCCCGCGCCTTCATGGAGCCGTAGGTGATGATCTGGGCCACATGGTTGGCGCCGCCGTATTTCTCCTGGACGTAATGGAGCACCTCGCCGCGGCGTTCCTGGCAGAAATCCACGTCGAAATCCGGCAGGCTCTTCCGCTCGATATTGAGAAAACGTTCAAAGATGAGGCCGTAGGGCAACGGGTCGATGTCGGTGATCCGCAGAGAGTAAGCGGCCAGGCTGCCGGCCCCGGAGCCGCGGCCCGGTCCGACCGGGATGCCGTTATTCTTGGCCCAGTTGATGAAATCGGCGACTATTAAAAAATAGACCGGGAACCCCATGGCCTTGATGACCTCGATCTCGTGGTCGAGCCGTTCGTGGTAGGTCCGGTCGAGCTCCGGAGTCAACTGATTGCGTGCCCGAAGCGCGGCCAGTCTTTCCTGCAGACCCTGGCGGGTCTGTTTTTCGAAGAGGCTGTCAAGGGTCTCATCCTCAGGCACCGGGAAAACCGGGAAATGATGTTCGCCAAAGGAGAGTTCCAGGTTGCAGCGGTCCGCGACCAGCCGGGTATTGTCAACCGCCTCCGGGCAGAAGGCAAAGCTTTTTCGTATGTCGGCCGGAGATTTGAAGTAGAGCTCGTCGGTCGAGAATTTGAAGCGGCCGGGGTCATGGATGGTCTTGCCGGTCTGGACGCAGAGCAGCACCTCGTGGGCATGCGCCTCGTTCTGATTGAGGTAGTGGCAGTCATTGGTGGCCACGAGCGGGATGCCGAGTTCCCGGCCGAGGCTGATCAGGCCTTTGTTCACGACCTGTTGTTCCGGGATGCCGCTTTCCTGTAGTTCGAAATAGAGGCGGTCGCCAAAGAGTCTCTGGAAGTAGATGGCCTGCTGGCGGGCGCCATCCAGGTCGCCGCTCGTAATGAGATGGGGGATTTCGCCGTGCAGGCAGGCGGTCAGCGCGATGAGCCCGGCCTGGTGTTTTTCAAGGGTTTCCTTGTCGATGCGCGCCTTGTAGTGGAAACCCTCCATCTGGGCGAGGCTGGCCAGTTTCATTAAGTTCTGGTAGCCGGTCCGGTCCATGGCCAGCAGGACGAGATGAAACGCGGCATCGCCGGCCCGCTTGGCGCTGCGGTCGAAACGGTCGGTGCGGGCGATGTAGAACTCGCAGCCGATGATGGGCTTGATTCCGGCCTTCCGGGCCTTGACATAGAACTCCAGGGCGCCGTGCATGGCACCGTGGTCGGTGATCGCCAGGGCCGGCATCCCGAAATCCTTGGCCCTGGCGATGAGGTCGTTGATGCGGATGGCGCCGTCGAGCAGACTGTACTGGGTGTGAACGTGCAGATGGATAAAATCCGCAGCGGGTGTATCGGGCATCTGACAACCTCTGAAAAAATTTGGTTCTGGCAAGGGCCCCGCAGAAATCCCCGGACAGGGAACGGGCGGCCGGAGGCGCTATTGTACACCGTGCCGGCTACTTTTCAAATGGTATGATTTTTTTGCCGGTTCGTCGCCAATTCCGACACCTGGGACTTTCTGGCAAATCCCCTTTCCCGCCGGCCAGGGTTTCCGGCTGACAATCCAGGTCAACCTCGGGATTAATAAGGCCGGGCCCGGTCAAAATCAAGCCCCAACTCTCACGCCTGCAAAACATCATGAATGCGCACCGCATCCTTGAAATTCACCCCTAGCGCTTTAAAATGGGCCTTGCCGCAATCCACCTTTTTGTTTTCGCTCTCCCGCCTCTTGTCCCGGTCCAGGGTGCTCTTGGTCTCGCGAACCAGGTAGAGCTTTTTGTCCTCTTCCACTACCACCGCCCAATCGGGGTTGTAATCCCCCAGCGGTGTGGCCACCTTGAACCAGCGGGGCAGCTTGCAGAAAAATTTCACCCGCTCATCGGTATCCAGCCGCTTCGCAGCCTCGTGCTCGGTGCTCGATTCATAGACGATATAATCATAGGGGGTGCGGTCATCCTTGCTCTGCACCTGGTACATCCGGGTCAGGTACTCCTCGATTTCCTTCTCCTCGAAGAGGCGCATTTCGTAGAACTGCCCGGCGATGGGCTCATACTTGATGCCGTCGATGATCAGCTCGTGCAAGGCCCGGTTGATCAGTTTGGCGACCTCGGTCATGAAGGCCATGGGGTTGATGCTGAACTCGGCCAGCTTTCCTGACTTTTCCAGAATCTCGACCAGGGTTCCGCGGGTCAACTCCGTCTCCCGTTGCAGAAAGGCCAGGATGTCCGGCAGCGGTTGCTTGTTGCTGACAATGTAGGTTCGGTTGATGGTAATCTGGCCGCCTTCCAGTCCCGACTGCTTGATCTCCAAATCGCGCTTGGTGATCTCAATCTCCACCTTCTTGATCGCCGCCATTTTACTGATTTTTTCAACGGCCCGTTTCACCAGCTCTTCCGTCTGGAATACCACCGAATAGCGGGTTTTCTGGCTGATCTTATCCCATAGTATCTTGAATTCAGGATTAAGTTCTACCCGCTTGTTATAGGAAACCTTTTTACGATTTCTGTCATTCTGGACAAAATCACGGGGCAGGAACCTCTTCATCCGGCTGATCACCTCCTTATCCATGCCGGTGAAAACGGCGGGCAGATTCAAGGAGAAGTCGGCAGCCTCCGGTTTGAAATCCTTGGTAAAGTCGCCATCCTTATCAATCAACCCCTGTTGCTGGATGTGCTTCCACAAGGCCTGCGATTCGTCCGGGGAAAGATATTCTGTCCCTTCTGTATTTAACAGCGGGGTAAAGGCCAGCGGCGGAACTCTGCCGAATTTGAAGCCGCCGCTGGGGTCAATGGCATACTCAATATCCGCTTGCAGGCCACGGGCGAAGTTCTCAAAGGACTCGTTGGCAATCACGGTCAGCCGGTTAATCTGCTCGTCTTCGATACGATTGCCATCCTGGTTGACCGGCAGGCGCAGGCCGCGCCCGATGGTCTGGCGGCGTTCCCGGTCGGTGCCCATTTCCCGCAAGGTACATATCTGGAAGACGTTAGGGTTGTCCCAGCCCTCGCGCAGGGCGGAATGGCTGAAGATGAAGCGCAGTGGCTCATCGAGACTCAGCAGCCGTTCCTTATCTGTCATGATCAAGGCGTAGGTTTCATCGTCCTTGGCCGTGCTGCCGGTGGTGTCCAGCTCTTGCACCACCCTGCCCTTCTTTTTGTCAGCAGAAAAATACCCGTCATGCACCTCTTCTGCAGTATGGGTAACCAGGCCCTTGTACGGCCCCATAGCGCTGATCTCGGCGTAGAGTTCCTCGAACCAGAGGGCAAGCTTACCCTTCTGGCGGTTGCCGTCCTCGTCATAGGTGCGGTAGCTCTTGACGTGGTCGATAAAAAAGAGGGAGAGCACCTTGATCCCTTTGCCTTTAAGCTTCTTCTCCTTGGCAAAGTGCTGTTCGATGGTCTGTTTGAGCTGGCTCTTCAGACGCTCATCGGCCATGCCACCCGATTCCTTGGCCAGTTCAACGATGGTGCCGTTTTGGAACTCGACATACTCGTTGCCCGGCTCGGCGTTGATGTTGGTGATCAGGTAACCCTCGTAATCAGGCCGGTTGGTCTTGCTGGCAAGATCAGTCCCATGGGTGACGGTCAGTGGCTTTTCTTTAGGGCCGTTGGGCGTGGTCTCAAAGATGACGACTTTGGCCTTGGGGGTCTTTGCCGTCTTGGGCCAGTAGCCCACCGCGTCCAGCCGCACCAGGGTCTGGTTGAAATCCTCACCGCCGCTGGCGTCCATCACCCCGATGCGTTTAACGATCCGCATGTCAAAGGCACGAATCGGGTCAAGTTGGTAGAGGAGGTTATAGTGGCTGGTGTGGGTGGCCGAATAACGCAGGGCAAAGAGCGGGTTCAATGTGATGATGGCCTTCTGTGATTTCTGGGTAGTGTCTACGCTTTGCGGCTCGTCGATGATCAGGATCGGGTTGGTGGCCTGCACGAATTCAATGGGCCGACGGCCCGACATTTTGTCTTGCTCTTGGTGGATGATATTCAATTTCTTGCGTTTTGCATCGGACAGGGCCTTGTAATCGACCTCATCGCCGGCGTCCTTTTGAAAGGCCTGGATATTGATGACCATGATCTGCACTTCGTTGTTGAGGGCGAATTGCCGTACCCGGCTCAGGTCCTTGGACTGATAGACGAAATCATCAAAGGCCACATTATCGTAGAGCGCCTTGAAGTGCTCCCGCATCCCCTTGATGGAGCTGGTGACCCCTTCGCGGATCGCCACTGACGGCACTACAATGATGAATTTCTTAAAGCCATATTTCTTGTGCAGTTCGAAGATGGTGCGCAGATAGACATAGGTCTTGCCGGTGCCAGTTTCCATCTCCACCGAAAAATTGGGGAAGGTGTAAGGGCTGCCCGCTTCGATCAAGGTCCTGGATTTGGGAATCTGATGGCATTTCTGCACCTCTTGCAGATTTTTCAGGAGTTCCGGCTCCGCTGGCAGGGCGGGGTTGCCAAGCCCCAACTCACTCCACAGCAAGGCATCCTTTCTGGCTATTTCCTGGCTCGTGCCAGCCCCTTGTCCGACCAGTCCTTCAAAAAGGTCGGTCACACTGGCTATCGCCTCCTGCTGGTAGGGCAGATTGGAATCAAATTTCAGTTTCATGCCGCGCCACTGCCCTTTTTCCGATTGGTTACGGCCTTCGTACCACTCGGCGGCAGGAAGTTGGCACCTGTCACCACCGGTTTTCCGGTCTTGGTCTCCAGTTCCTGCCGCGCCTTCTTGGCAATGCCGCCGCCTTTCTTGCCGGCCTCCTTGTTTTCCTCCATGCCGGTGGCGTTGACACTCTCGGCAATCTGGCGGGTGGAGAGTTCCGCCAGGGCAGTAAAGATCAGCTCGGCCTCGTTCATGTGGTCCCGGAGGTTCTGGGTCTTCAAGCCCTTGAGGGTCTTATGCTTTTTGACCGACACCCCCGACCACTCCTGGTGAATGATGTTAGTCAGGATGGCGTACTCCTCTTCCTTGGTGATCTCGTGGTCCTGCCAGTAGTCGGTCAGCTTGTTGCGGGTCTCCTGCCCCATCATCCGTTGTTGAATCCATTTCTCACTTCTGCCGTGCTGTTGCCAGAACTCCCGCGCCCGGTCCAGGGAACGGGCCGGGTCGGCCATGTCCTGCATCCGTTCGTAACCGACCTTGGCCAGCCAGAGCTTGATTGGTTCCGCCTTGGGGCTGGGCACGGACTGGATCAGGCGGAGTAAGATTTCAGGACTGGCAACATCGGTCAGATATTTTTTGCCGTCTGCGGCTACCATTTTCAGTCGGTTACATTTTGTAACCGACTCGCTTCCTTCCTTGTTCAAGCGATTTTTCAATACCTT
>MGTE01000035.1:447-8125 GCA_001799275.1 Deltaproteobacteria bacterium RIFOXYD12_FULL_57_12 | reverse complement strand
CCCCCCAGAGATTGGCCGGCCAAGTGGTTTTGCCTTGACTCGCCCTGGTGACCGGCCAGCCTCGCGTGCCGGCCGACTTGGCCAAGGCTGGCGCATTCGCCGGATCGCCCCCGACAACATGCGGGTTGTGACAGACCGCGCAGGCGTTGGAGCCCGTAGAAAAATTCCATGCCTTCCCGGCGGCGAAGGTTACTATATCAGCCAGGTTGTGCGCCGAGCTTTGCGCGAAAGCATCCTTGATGTTGCTCAGCGTATCCGCGGACCAGTTGCCGGCCCGGTAGCTGTAGCTCCGGTTGGTAACATGGCCGCCGGTTTGATATGCTGTACCCGTGCCATGGCAGTCGAAGCAGAAATTCGTGGTCTGGCTCGTATTGGCGGCATCGAAAAGCAGGAAGCCCTTGGGGCCTGTTGCCGGAGCTGGCTCAATGCCTCCGAAACTCGCATGCTGTTCGTGGCAGTGCGCGCAGTTTCCCCGGCTATAGCCCGCTGTTACCATGTCGGGCCGGCTGACGCCATAGGTTGTGTTCCCATGGGTGGAATTTTTGTACTCGTTGGCAGCATGTACTTTTGTTGAAAGGACGCACAGGCAGAGACATGCCAGGACGATATACACGGTTCGCGGCAAAAAGGGTTTCCCGGCCATTAGCAACCTGAAGAAGCTGTTTTTCGCCGAGGCGTTCAAAACGAGTCCGCCAATATCGATACAACATCTACAATGGCTCAAAAATTTCATGGTATCGATGAAACTAATTTACATAGCAAGAGTTCAGCAAGAAAAATTCTTGTGTGTTACTATTTCTGTGTTGGGGCCGGGAAAATGTAACGAATTAACAAATTGGAGACAAAAATGCTTATTTTCCCAAACTGGTTTGCCAATTTTCATTTTTTTGACTGGCTGGCCTTTGCCTTTTTTCTCACGGGTCTTTTCGGATACCGGTACTATCTTTCATTCATGCTTAAGCGCCATTCGCACAGGCTTTTCCTGGGGAAACTCCAACAGTACCGCCACGCCTGGATAAACGGTCATTCCGGCGGGCAAGACAGGATTGTCGTGGTCCAAACCCTGCGCAACATGCTCATGGCCGCCTCATTCATGGCTTCCACCTCCATTCTTCTTATTATGGGCGCCTTCAATCTGCTGCGGACTCTTGCCCCGCCAGAAATGGCCGGGAATTTTTTTATGACCGGCATCTCGCAGCAGCCAGTAGAGGTCTTCAAAATCCTGCTCATTATCCTGATCCTCTCATACACTTTTTTCAATTTCACCTGGCATATCCGGGAAGTAAACTATATGTCCATGGTTCTGAATATTTCCAAAGAACAACTCGATGAAATCGAGGGCGGCGATTCGTCCGATCATATCGCCAGGATGTTTCTCACCTCGGGGATCTATTTTTCTCTCGGCATGAGGGGCTACTATTTCCTGATTCCTCTCTTGATCTGGTTTTTTAGCCCGGTGCTGATGATCTGCGCCACCGCCCTGATCCTCTACGTGTTGATTCACCGCGATCTTGCCGCCTGAAAGGAAACGAGAGTAGTGTGTGCACTTCACGGCTCGACAGAGCCTGTCCATTTGTTGCCGGAATACCGTCAGGCAACGCAGTTCCGCATTGCGAATTCAAGATCGGCAAAGGCAAAATTGAAACCAGCGTCCAGGAGCCGCTTCGGGAGCACGGTCTGGCCGGTGGTAAGAATCCGGGCTCCTTCGCCGAAGCGCAGCCAGAGGATGAACGGCGGGATGCGCAATAGAGTGGGTCGGCCGAGCGCCCGGCCGAGCGCCTTGGTCAACCCGTTGTTGTCGGTGGGTTGCGGCGCGGTGAGGTTGTAGATGCCCTCGAAGGTCGGGTCGGTGGCGGCCTGGAGAAAAACCCGCGCCACGTCCTCGATGTGAATCCAGGAGACGGGCTGGGTGCCGTTGCCGATTGGGCCGCCAAGTCCGAGCCGAAACGGCGGCAGCATCTGCTGCAGGGCGCCGCCGTTGCGGCCGAAAACAATGCCGAGCCGCAGGATCGCCGTCCGGATTCCGAGGGCCACAGCTTCTTTCGCCGCCGCTTCCCAGTCCATGCAAAGATGGCCCAAAAAATCAGCGGCCAATTGGCCGTTCTCCTCGGTATGGACCTGGGTGGCGGAGGCGGCGTAGATGCCGACTGCGGAGGTGGAGAGAAAGGCGGCCGGTTTCGGGTCGAGCAGGGCAAAGGCCGCCACCAGGGCGCGGGTGACATCGATCCGGCTGGCCCGCAGATTTTTTTTATACTCGGCGGACCAGCGGGCGATGACCGGCGCGCCGGCAAGATTAATGACCGCGGCAACGTTTTTGAGCTTTGCCGCAAGTTCGGCCGGCCGCAACTGGAAAGCCCGGCGGTCCAGGGGAAGCACCTCCCAGCCTTGGGCTGCAAAGGCCCGGGTCAGATGCGAACCGACAAAACCGGTGGCGCCGCTCATGGCGATGGTCCGCTTTTTTTCCTCGGCCATGTCTCTCCCCTTTGCGCGAATATTTTCGGCCCGCATTTTTCTTATACCGTCGGGCCAAAAAGAACGCCACGAAAAACAACGGTGTCTGGAAAGACAATTATGGATGACGCGCGGACATGGCGTGTTCTCGCGGAATGTGCTATAACGTGGCCACAATTTCAAGAACCACGGAGGAGACAGACAGGATGGAAGAAGAGCGCACGCCCATTGCCACGGACCGGCTGGCCAATGGCATGACCATATGTTTTCATGATTTGTCCCGACCGGTGGCCGGCGACCGCTGGCAGGTTGTCCTGCGCTGCGACGCCAGCATACCGATCACCGATGCGCTCTGGCAGGCGGCGGAACTCGGGGATCCGGGTCCGGAAATCCGGGCAACGCTGGGGAGCGAGTTGACCCTTTCTCTTCGCAAGGAGCGGAATTTCATTTCCCAGACGGACAAGGAGGACCTGCTGGCCGAGATGGTCGGCCAGATCCGACGGAACATGCTGGGCTATCTGCATACCCCCCGGTTCCCGGCAAGGCTGCTTGCCCGCCGCTGTCACGAAATTCGGGAAGAACTCGGGTTCCGGGCGGCCGACCGGACACGTTTTGATGAGCCGGAGGATGAAGAGGCCGGCCCGGCGGATTTCTCGTATCTTTTTGCCAAACCGGCGACGGCAGAAAATAAAAAGACCTAATTCTACTTGGACAGATTTGGGAATTCAGAATACAGAATACAGACAGAATAAATTGAACCAGTTGTCCAGAAGTATCTTGCTCATTTGCTGGATTCTTTCGAAATATGTTGAAGGAGAATTAACGCGTTTGCCTTATGCGGCTGCGCAGATAATCCGGGACAATCTTTCATGAAGATACTCATTACCGTCAGAGAAAATATGGTGGCGCCCCGTTTTGACCTGGCAACGGAAGTCCTCATTGTGACCATCGAGAACGGCCGACCGGCCGGCGAACCGCGGTTTATTCTGCTGCCCAGAGCCTCCGGCGAGGAACTCTGCGGCATGATCGTCAAGGAAGACGTCTCAATCGTACTCTGCGGCGGTCTTGAAGAGACCCATTATCAGTATCTCATGTGGAAAAAAATAAAGGTGCTCGACGGAATCGTCGGCCCTTATGAAGAGGCATTGGAGTGTTTTTTGGCGGGCCGGCTTGCCGCCCGAACAATCCTGCCGGGTATCTTGGCAACATGATAAGCAAGATAATCAAACTAAGGGACTGGCTTCTGGAATCCCTGTTCATGCGGTCCCACGAGACCGCCGAGTCCCTAACCAGCCATGGCCGCTATCGCCGGTTTCGCCGTACCCTCTTCCTGGTGATGCTGACCATCTCCCTGCTCCCCCTGCTCACCACGGTCGGCCTGAGTTTCCACCAATACCGCAGCCTCCTGCAGAAGGAAGAGGAGGCCCAACTGGCGTGGAACGCGGAGAGCGCCAAAAAGACCATCGAGGCCTTTTTGGAAGAACTGCAGGGAATGATCGTTTTTGTGGCTGCCGACTATACCCCCGAAGAATTGACGAGCCAGCGCAAACTCGACCATGTTCTTACAAATCTCAGGAAGCGGCACAAGGGGATTGTAGATCTCAGTGTCATCGACAGTGAAGGTGTGCAGCAGGGTTATGCCGGCCCCTATAATCTCAAGGGCAAATATTATGGCGACCGGTCCTGGTTTCAGGCAACCATCGCCCGACGCGCCTACATCAGCAACGTGTTTCTCGGGTACCGCAAACTTCCCCACTTCGTGATCGCCGCCGGCAAGGAACTGCCCCAGGGCGGCGGCTACTGGGTGGTCAGGGTCAGCATCGATTCCGAGACCCTGGACAAGTTCATCGCGACGATCAACTCCGAGGCATCCGACGACATCTTCCTGATCGACGACACGGGCGAACTCCAGACATCTTCCCGGTATTACGGCAGCACCAGGGGGAAAACCCCCTCTTTTTTCACCCCCAAGAAAACCGGCATAACCCTGCACATAAACCCCGAGAACAACAACATGATGGCCTCCTGCTATATCGAAGGCACGCCGTGGATCCTGGTGCTTTCGAAGAAAGGTTATATTTACGGCAGAAACTGGTCGGCCTTCAGAAACCAGACGATTCTGATCGTAATCAGCAGCGCGATCCTGGTGCTGCTCGTAATTATCCGCACCACCAACCTCCTGGTGAACCGCATCTTCGAAACAGACAGAAGACGGGAAACCATTCTCTCCGAGGTCGAGCATACCAGCAAGCTGGCCTCGATCGGCAGGCTGGCCGCCGGGGTGGCCCATGAAATAAACAACCCGCTGGCCATTGTTAATGAAAAGGCCGGCCTGATGAAGGATATCATCGACGCCGGCGATGAGTTTCCGAACAAGGGGAAATTTCTGCACCAGATCAACGGGGTTTTGGATGCCGTGAACCGATGCAAGATCATCACCCATCGGCTCCTTGGTTTTGCCCGCCGCATGGATGTGGCCCGCGAACCGGTACGGATCAACGATTTGCTTCAGGAAGTGATCAGCTTTGTTGATAAAGAGGCGTTATACCGGGGCATCCGGCTGCGCATCGAGTTGGCTGCGAACCTGCCCGTCATCAACAGTGACCGCGGCCAGTTGCAGCAGGTTTTTCTCAACATCATCAACAACGCCATCGAGGCGGTCGAGCAGGACGGCCTCATCGTGATCAGCAGCCGCCTGAAAGACCGACAGAACATCGCGGTTGTCATCCAGGACAACGGCCCGGGCATCTCGGCGGAAACCATCAAGCATATCTTTGAGCCATTCTTCACCACCAAGACGAATGGCGCGCACAAAGGAACCGGGCTCGGTCTGTCCATCACGTATGGCCTTGTCAAGAAACTAGGAGGGGAAATCGTGGTCGACAGCAGCGTCGGGACCGGAACGACCTTCACCGTTACTCTGCCGTTGGAAGCCAAACTAACCGGGAGGGAGGAAAATGAGGATTCCTAAGGTGCTCATTGTGGATGACGAACGAGAATTCGCCTCTACTCTGGCGGAACGCATGAATATACGAAATTTCGACACAACTGCGGTGTTCTGCGCCGAGGATGCCCTGTCCCTGGTCCACACCATGGACATCCCACCCGACGTTATCCTGCTCGACCTGAAAATGCCGTCCATCGACGGTAAGAGCGCCATGATCGCCATCAAGCACTATGATCCCTCCATCGAGGTGATCATCGTGACCGGCCATGGCGGCAGCAACGAACTCGGTGATTTGCTGCGGGATGCCTTTGACTATATCATGAAGCCCGTGGACATCAATCTGCTCGCGGCCAAGGTCAACCAGGCATATCAGAAACGCCTTTCTTCTATGCAACCCAAGGAATCACCATGACTTCAGAAAGTCAATCCGGTCTGCACGAAATGCATTTGATCTTCATCGGTAGACTGCTTGCGGGCGTGTCCCACGAATTCAAGAACCATCTTGCCGTTATCAAGGAATTGAACGGCCTGCTCGGGGATCTGCTAAGCGCCCAGCCGGCCGGTGGCCGACAGGATCTTGACCGTTTCCGGCAGATCGCCGCGACCATCGAGGAACGGATTGGCCAGGCGGGCCGGCAGGCTGGCTATCTGAACCGCTTTGCCCACCGGCTGGATACAACCTGTTCGGCATTCGGCGTCAACGATGTGCTGCAGGAAGAGCTTTCCCTCTGTAGCTGGCTGGCCAGGCAACAGAAGATTGAGGTAACTCTTTCTCTGGGTGCTGATCTGCCGATGATTGACAGCAACTCGTCCCTGGTGCAGTTGCTGATTTTTTCCCTTGTTGCGCCATGTCTGGAATCGCTGGCTGCCGGCGGTCGGGTCGGGGTAGCAACGACGTCGGCCGCTGGTGCGGTTCGAATCAGAGTGTGGACCGAGGGCGCGTTGAAATCAACCGGCGCGCTAGAACAAAAGCTGCAGGCAACCGCAAGCCTTGTGGCAACCCTGGCGGATGAACTGCGGACCGAGATCGTGCCCACGTTTTCCGCGAGCGGCCAGGCTGAAATCTCTTTCCTGCTCTCCTCTTTTTCCGACTAGCCCTGCCGGCCAGCGGAATTTTTGGTATTAGAGCCTCTTGCAAAATGAACGTCGTAGCGAGATCGAGAAAAAAATATTCTGAGCAAGGATGAGTTGTGAAATCGCCCGGAAGCGTAGCAGGGCTACGTTGAGGACGATTTCACAAGGAAGACGCCGCGCAGGATATTTTTAGCCGATCGGAGTAGATGTTCATTTTGCAAGCGGCTCATAGGAGTATGCGGCATAAATCGTCGCCAAGGGGCGCTTGCCAATCTCTTATGAGCCGATACGCCACCCCTTGTCTGATGCAACTTCGGCACTCATTGCTTTTCTCGGTTTTTTCGTGATATGAAATATTGGTGAGGTGAACAATGGAAGGGATTCGAGTTCTGTTAGTCGATGACGATGAAGATTTTCGGACGGTATTGGCGGAACGTCTACGCATGCGCCAGTTGGAAACAATGGCCGCGGGAAGCGGCCCGGAGGCGATCGCCGCCATGCAGCGGCAACCATTCGACGTGGTCGTTCTGGACCTGCGGATGCCAGGCATGGATGGGATTGAGGCCCTGCGACAGATCAAGGAGATTCAACCGCGGGTTGAGGTGGTGCTGCTTACCGGCCATGCCTCGATGGAATCAGGCATCGAGGGCATGCGCCTGGGTGCCTTCGACTACCTGGTCAAACCTTGCGAAATCGAAGAGCTGATCTCAAAAATCCAGGATGCCTGCCGGAAAAGCCTGGGTGAGGAGGCGGGCGAGGCGTGATCGCATGAAGAGGCGCCAGCCGGTGGGCTGTCCCTTCACAGGTTTTTCATGTAGGCCCTTATAAAGTCCTCGGCAAACATGTCGGTGACCGCGTCGTTGAACATCGCCATATCGAGCTGCTTGGTATAGACCGTCAATCTGCCCATTATTTCCAGTCTCGCTTCGAGGTCCGGCAGCTTGAACTTGACAAGCAGCGCATTCAGCACATCATCGGTGACGCTCACTCGGAAATCCATTTTTTTTAGGATCTCGGTGATCAGCCGCACTCTTCTCAGCCTTCTGTCCGGCGCCGCCCCGCCCCCCTTGAAGAAGTACTTGAGGTAATTGTCGTTTCTGTTCTCGCTCGCATAGGCTTCGACCATGGAGAAATGATACCCGAGCTTCAGGCTGAAATTCATATAGTTGCGGGAGATGATCGCGTAGCTTTTGGAGGTGATCCTTT
>MGTE01000035.1:265-421 GCA_001799275.1 Deltaproteobacteria bacterium RIFOXYD12_FULL_57_12 | reverse complement strand
GGCGCTGGGGGCGAGCATGCCGCGAATACCCATCGTGGCCGGAGATTTTGGCGCCGGCCACTTCATCTCCTTCAATCCTTTGACAAAGGCGCGGAACGGGATGGAGGTAATGTCGTCGGCCGCCACCTTTTTTCGGGTGCTCTTCAAGCCGCGGTC
>MGTE01000035.1:0-216 GCA_001799275.1 Deltaproteobacteria bacterium RIFOXYD12_FULL_57_12 | reverse complement strand
CACGCTGAATCCGTTTTGACGAGCACGCGGATTCGTTCGACTTCACTCTCAAGAATGTCATGAATCCACTTCGGAATCGGACGGGGATGCCAGTGAGGGTCCTTCCAGTGTGAATAACCCAGGTTGCGTTCCATCTCGCGCTGGAACACGTCGCTATCGGATTGGAGCTGCGCGAACAACCGGCTCAGCGGCACAGAGACTTGATTGACGGCGTCG
>MGTE01000034.1:26215-28085 GCA_001799275.1 Deltaproteobacteria bacterium RIFOXYD12_FULL_57_12 | reverse complement strand
TAAACGGCCGACCACCGCGCCGTCGGGCCGCGTTATGGTCCAGGACTCCTCCATCTCCCGCTCGTGAAAGGAATGGATGCGCTCAATGGCCAGGGCCAGGGTCGCGCGAAAGTCGGCGTCCACCCGGCCGTAGGCCTGCTCAATCTCCGCCTCGCTCACCCGCAGTTGTTCCTGGCGGAACTGCGGCGCATCGAACTGCCTGATGTATTCCAGCAGGGCGTCGTCGCCCCGGGTACGGATCGCGGCCAGCACCTCGGCCACGGCCTGCCGGCAGCGCTCATCCGCCAGTTGGAAGCGGTCCAGCAGGCTGGCGATCCGGGCCTGGCCGGCCGCTGATCTTGTGGTTTCCGGTACGATAATCATGAGTTCTTCCCAATATGTTCTGTTCAATCGAAGAGGACCTTCTTTACTGCTTTGCCACATTCCGAAAGAATCCAGGAGCCAGGAGTCAGAATTCAGGAGAAAAAAGAAAAAACATTCTTTTGCCCGAATCGTTTAATTTATTCTGTCCCCTGGCTCCTGGATTCTGAATTCCACAATGTGAAAATACAATTACCCCTCTCCCTCTCGATAGTTCTGTGCGGTCGGATAGCGCCGGCCCTGGCCAAAGGCCTTGGTGGTCACCTTGAGGCCGAGCGCCGCCTGCTTGCGTTTGTATTCGTTGACCCGGATCCGACGGACCACATCCTCGACCACCGGCCGCGCAAAACCCATGGCCACGATCTCTTCCATGCTGCGCCCCTGCTCCAGATAGGCCTCCAGGATCGGGTCAAGGATCTCGTAGGGCGGCAGATCGTCCTGGTCAAACTGGTTGAAGGCAAGCTCCGCCGTGGGCGGCCTGGTGATGACCCGCGCCGGGATGAGCGGCCGCTCATCCCGGTTGGCATGGGCCGCCAGCCGGTAGACCAGGAGTTTCGGCACATCGGCGATCACGGCCAGCCCGCCGCTCATATCGCCGTACAGCGTGCAGTAACCGACCGCCATCTCCGACTTGTTGCCGGTGCTGAGCAGCAGGTGGCCGAACTTGTTGGACAAGGCCATGAGCAGATTGCCGCGGATACGGGCTTGTAGGTTCTGTTCCGCCACCCCGACCGGCAGCCCGGCAAAAAGCGGGGCCAGTGTTTCCTGCATGGTTGCCAGGGTCGGGGTGATGGGCAGCATCTCGAAACGACAGCCGAGATTAGCGGCCAGTTCCCTGGCATCCTCGATGCTGGCCGTCGACGTATAGGGCGACGGCAGGGCCACGGCCAGCACGTTTTCCGGCCCCAGGGCCGCGCTGGCAATGACGCAGGTCAGGGCCGAATCAATGCCGCCGCTCAAGCCGAGTACTGCCCGCGCAAAACCGCATTTGCCAGCGTAATCCCGCACACCCATGACCAGGGCCTCGAACACCACCGCAGTTTCATCGGCCTCGGCCGCCGCGACGTGGGGCTCGCCCTGCCAGGTATCCGTATCGACCACGACCAGATCCTCCCGGAAGCGGGCCGCCTGGGTGATTATCCGGCCGGCCGGGTTCATGGCCAGGCTGCGGCCGTCAAAGAGCAGGGAATCCTGGCCGCCCACCTGGTTGACATAGAGCAGCGGCAGGTCATGCCGAACGCAGAGCCGCTGGAATATCTCCTGTTTCAGGGCCTGCTTGCCGATAGAAAAAGGTGAGGCCGAGATATTGATCAGCAGGTCAGGACGGCCGACTACGACCAGGTCGGCCACCGGGTCGACCTCGTAGAGTTGCCTGGCAAAAATATCCTTGTCGTTCCAGATATCCTCGCAGACGGTGATCCCCAGACTAAGCCCCTCATAGCGGCAGACCTCGCTTCGGGCGCCGGGCGAAAAATAACGATCCTCGTCAAAGACATCGTAAGCAGGCAGC
>MGTE01000034.1:18173-26176 GCA_001799275.1 Deltaproteobacteria bacterium RIFOXYD12_FULL_57_12 | reverse complement strand
AAGAGCACGGCGCTGTTGTGCAAAGGCTTGCCGGAGCCGTCGGTATGCGGCTCAAGTGCGCCGCACAGCACCCCGATGCCGCGGATTTCGGCCACCAGCCGGGCCAAGGCCCGGTCATGGTCGGCGAGAAAGCTCTGCCGCTCAACCAGATCCTGGGGCGGATACCCGCATAAAGCCAGTTCGGGAAAGACGACCAGTTTGCACCCCCGCTGCCTGGCCTCCTCGGCCCAGAAACGGATACGCCGGCAATTGAAGGCAAAATCGCCGATCACCGGGTTGATCTGCGCCAGGCCGATTTTCAAGGCTGTCTCCTCCTCCGCTTGGGTAAGTGCTTTTGACAGGAACTATCGAATATCGAACAAGGAATATCGAATGTCGAAGTTTACCCACTTCATCATTCTGCGGTTTCTTGTTTACCCCACAAGGGGATACAAGCTTTATTCTGCGGTTCAAAAATCCAAAACACGCGCCACGGGCCGATGCCTGAAAACCCGGCCGTTGCCACGCCACATCGGCATGCACCTTAGCCAATAGAGCGAGAAAATTCAACGGAAGAACGTGACAACAGCCGGCGGGGCAATTCAGAAAATCCTTGCACTCCGCCGGACAACAGACTTTATAATAGACAACTCGGGAATCGTTACGACTTCCTTTTTAGTGCCTTACACCTGGAATCCTGTCAAAAAAAACAAGAATTCCAAAAAGCATGATGCTCCCAATGCGTTGCAGACTGCTGTTAAGGCACTTATTTCCGGTTTATCCGGATTAGCCACTCTTCCAGCAAGGAACGAGGTAATGCGACACGTAACCCTGCTCCTGGCCATTCTGCTGGCCGGCCTCTTCATCCATGGCTTGTGGGGCTGCGCCGGCCGAAGCAGCACGCCAGCCACGCCGACATCCCAAGCGGCCCGGCCTGAAACCCGGCCGCTGGCGGAAAGACCAGGGCCGGGACAAACGCCGGCCGCTGCAATTCCCGCTGAACCGGCACCGGAAACCGCCGACACACCCCCTGAAAGCGACCTGAGTTCACACGGCCCCCTCGACCCTCGGCAGTGCTACGACTTCCGGCCGGCCGGCGGCAAAGGCCGCTGCGAACCCCAGAGCATCCCCTACTGCCGCTGCCGCAGCGACATCGATACCTGCCGTCTCGGCCACGAGAACGGCCCCCTCACCTGGTTTGCCTGCGAGGAAAAACGAGGCAACACCAGCAGCGAACCCAGACCGGGCAGCATTCTCGTCCTTGCCGCCAACAGCCGCCGCGGCATGCCCACCGGCCACACCTTCTATGTCGAGGCAGTGTACCCCGAGGGTACATCGACCTATCGGCTCATTCTCAGTCACACGAACCATGACCGCAAATGCAGCCTGGAGATCGGGACCGAGGCACTCTACGACCGGACGGCCATGACCCTGGACATGCTGACCGGCGCCTGGAAGAATTGGGGCCGCGGCCTCAGACTGGCCGGTTTTATCCTGGATTGAAGCAGGCAGGGCATGGTCAGCCGGGAAATGACCGGCAAAATTTATCGAGGCTCAATTACATGCCAGTCGGAATCGAATATGTGCAGGATGGAATCGGCGTCGTGCTTTTCCACGAAGGGGTTGTGACCGGCGAGGAACTGATCAATGCCATCTCCAGGGTGTATGCGGATGAGCGCTATCCGCGGCTGAAATACTGGATCGGCGACCGGACTTCTTGCACGGAATTCGTGCCGGATACGAATTCTTTTGAAAAAATCGCCGAATTAAACAAGAAGGAATCCGCCAGAAATCCCGGCATGCTGTTAGCCCTTGTCTCGCCGACCAACCTGCAGTACGGCATGTCAAGGATGCTGCAGCATCTTGCCGAGGGTTGCCTGTTCAGGACGGAGATTTTCCGGGACAGGGCCAGTGCGGAGAAATGGATTCAAAAGGAATTAACCAGCGCCCAATAATCTGCCGGGAGTCCGGCGCGACCGCCGCCGGCCCTGGCGTTGCCAAATTACCGTTGCGAGGTGCCCCATGTATTTCCCAATCGCCAATATTGAAGTTGCGCCGTGGCTGCCGCCGCTGGTGGCGTTTTCCATCTCTTTCTTCACCTCCATGGGCGGCGTGTCCGGCGCCTTTCTGCTGCTGCCCTTTCAGGTCTCGGTGCTGGGCTTTACCAACCCATCGGTTTCGGCCACCAACCAGCTCTTCAATATCGTGGCCATCCCGAGCGGCGTGTATCGCTACATCAAGGAAGGCCGCATGGTCTGGCCGCTCACCTGGGCGGTGATCATCGGCACTCTGCCCGGCGTGCTGATCGGCGCCATCGTCCGCATCCGCTATCTGCCCGATCCCCGCAATTTCAAGTTTTTCGCTGGCCTGGTGCTGCTCTACATCGGCAGCCGGCTGCTCAAGGATCTCCTGAAAAAAAAGAGCGGGGCCGGCAACAAGGCCTCGGCCGAGGAAGAGTTCCAGAAGCTGGTCCGGCAATACCAGCAATCGGCCACAGCCAGCGGGGCGCCCTTGCCGCGGGTCGTGGTCCGGCGGTTCTCCTTCTCGCGGATCATCTACGAGTTCTACGGCCAGAGCTTTGACATCAGCACCATGGGAATCATGTCGCTCAGCTTCATCGTCGGCATTGTCGGCGGGGTGTACGGCATCGGCGGCGGCGCGATCATCGCCCCCTTCTTTGTCAGCTTCTTCGGGTTGCCAGTCTATACCGTGGCCGGCGCCGCCCTGATGGGCACCTTTGTCACCTCGGTGGCCGGGGTCGCCTTTTATCAGATGATCGCTCCCCTTTATCCAGAAATGGTCATCGCGCCGGACTGGGCCTTGGGCTTTCTCTTCGGCATCGGCGGTTTCGCGGGCATGTACTGCGGGGCCAGACTCCAGAAATTCGTGCCAGCCCGGGTCATCAAGTGGATACTGACCTTCTGCATCCTCTTCCCGGCAATCACTTACATCGTGGGCTTTTTCCGGGGTTAGCATATACCACGTCGGGCCAGGCTGGATGCCAACTACGTTGTTTCAGGACATTTCCAAGGGCCGACGGCCGGAAACGATGAGGGGGAGCAATGGGGGACATAGGATGTCCCGCACGCCCCCCTTGGAGGAAAAAATTGAATTTGCTTCTCGCAGTCAGCGTGTGTATATTCATTAAAATAAATACACACTCTGGAGGTGGCCATGCGAACGAATATTGTTATAGATGATTCCCTGATGAATGAAGCACTCGTTATTTCAGGCTATAAAACTAAAAAGGAGACGGTGGAAGAAGCCTTGAAATTGCTTATTGAGCAAAGGAAACAGGCTGATATCCGTGAACTGCGGGGGAAACTCCAGTGGGAAGGCGATTTGGCCGAAATGAGAACGGACAAATGATCGTCGCCGATACCTCTGCCTGGATCGATTATGTCCGAGGCATCGATGCCCCACATACAAACGTACTCGATTACGAGTTGCTTCATAACCGGATCATCACCGGCGATCTCATCATCACCGAGTTTCTCCAAGGCTTTCGAGAAGAGAAAGATTTCAAGGAAGCAAAGCGGATTATGGATAGCCTTGAATACCATGACTTTGCAGGCCGGGAAATAGCATTACGAGCGGCAATGAATTTCAGGAAACTAAGAACCAATGGCATCACAATACGAAAAACGATCGACGTCATCATTGCGACATTTTGCATAGAGAACAGATATGAATTGATTCATAATGATCGGGATTTTGATCCAATGGAAAAAGTGTTGGGATTGCTGGTAAGGAGATAGCGGCGTCTGTCAGAAAGATAGCAAACAACGTTGCCCCCAGGCTCAGCGAGGAGATAAATATACTGTCCGCGGCAAAACCGTGGTGAGAAGATAGCGGAAGAAGGAGGATATACTATTTCAGCAGGTAAAATTTATAATTTTATGGATGTCCCCCTTTACCGCCTTAACAGAAGCCGAATAAAAATCAGATCCCCGAGAATTATGGGCAGAAGTACAGAAAGCCCCTCAACAGCGGAAATGGAATATTATACCTGTGCCGATAATATGAAAATACAACACGTTATGTCAACCAGATTCACAGTAACTGTTTTCAAAAATAACTCGCTGGATACTTATTTTCTTACGGAAAAAATGTTCCGTTTGGGTAGTTGAGCGGTTCACGCGCGCGCCTGAACCGGAGAATAACTTGTTGCTCCTGACAACAGATCGCAGCGCAACTAGGTTGTTCCAGCAGGTGAACTGCTGAACTGGATAAAAAAAGTATGAAAAAATCAGCGCAGAGCCGCGTGCGCTGACAGGTTTCGGGGTGCAACTACACCCCGGATTGCGGTCTAGTAAGCCGCTGAAGGTGCGGAGCTTGTGACGACAGGATTGCGGATGCAATCTTGTCCCTGAACTGCGTGAAGCAGTGGTAGACTCACAAACCAAGCCGCCGCTCAAGGCCATTCGCGGTAAGCCAAGAGCTAGTCCCGGCACGGGACGATAAACAAGCCCAATGCTAACGCCTTGGGCCGGCCCGAGGCTTGATAATGAGGCAAAACAAATGCTGACTATCAAGACTCGAAAAATCGAAATTAGCGTAAACGTGGCAGCCATACTGAGAGGCATCACTTTCTTGATATTGACCTGCCGCCTATACTGGTAGTTTCGATTTACCGGACCCGGTTGGATACTCCACCGGGTCCGGGTTTTCTAAAAAATAAGACTGACACTCAACCCCTTTCACCAACCAGCGGTTCAACCCGGCAAGCGGGTTAACCTTGCTGATGGCCCCCAAACACCGGGGGCCATCGCCCCGAATGATCTGCGCGGCAGGAAGAAGTCTGTCACAGGTGCACCGCCCAGGCCATCAAGACGAATCGAGCAGACGCCAAACCCGCGCAGCTCATTCGGGGCGTTGGTATCTCGTATTCTTCTGGATGTTACTGAAGGATGGGCTTTTTTTGATGGCATTTTGGCTTCGGCGTGGACATCGAGATCTCTGCGGATATAGTCTCCGACGGAGAAAAGGACACCATCCTCAACGCCGATTTCGATTGGCTTGCTATCGTTGCCTCCGAGCAAGAGAAAGGATATCACCCTCAACGGGGATTTTAGTACCTTAGAAATAATATTCTGCGCGTTTTTGGCAGAAAATTATTTCGTGAAGGTACTTATCCCGTTTATCGGGGTTAGGATTAATCCGGAGTTGAGCATTTTCAGCGCGACTCGTGACCTCGTAGCGGCCACTAAACGCGCGGTCAACTAGCATCAACCGGACAGGCCGGTTGTGCCGGCGTTAAAGGTAAAAACAATGGTCAAAGCAGAATGCGACTCTGAAGAAAATCGATACGTCGAATTCTTACGAACAAAGGGACACCCGGACGCTGTTGTTTTCTTAAACAACCTTTACGAATACCTAACTATAAGGGCAGCTGAGGTACTCGATCCTCCAATTATCAAAGCGCTTTCTGACGCTGAAGCAGCTAACGATCCAGATCTTTTTATCGATATATTCATGTCCACCAAATCGAAAGCCGAAATAACCACCGGTAACTTTCTCTATCATCGATGGATCCGGATGCTCACTCTTGCGAGATATTCTCACGCAGAAAGAAATATTATTGAATCGATCCCAATAGCATTCATTCCATTTTATCCTGTTCTCGAGGCGTTCATCACCAGGACACCGTATGGGAGTATAATCTGTTTTACCCACGCGTTGAATGCAGTGCTCCTTCATGTTTTTATGACACTGGCGAAAAGCATTCGCTTTCAGCACTATACCCCCAAGAAGCCCCAATTGGCAGCTGACGCAGCTGTCGACCAAATCATCGCGCTCGCGAGATACCTTATTGGAGGCTGCAGGGAAGAGGAACTTCCGCCCAAATTGGATCTTGAGGACCACGTTGTGAACATCGCAGATAGAATTAACAATATCACCCAAACCTTTATCTTGGCGCATGAATACAACCATTTTCTTATGGGCCATCTTAAAAACACCCGCCAGGGTTCGGGTATCGTGACCCACGGAGCTTTCAAACATATGGAGTCGTATCATACAGACCTGCAGCAAGAAATCGAAGCAGATGAACTCGCCGTAAGACTTTTAAAAAAATCCAATCAGACTCCTGATGGCATCCAACACAACGCAGAGCTGTGTGGTGGGGTTTTTGCCCTTTTCCTTTTCGTGGCAATCTGCAAAAAGCTGCTAGGTTTCGGGACGGATGTTTCGCGCGACCACAGGATTGTGAAAATATACGAATCGGCTTTCGATGATAACGACCACACTGTAATCATGAAAGAGTTGAACATTCTCATGGGAGCACTAGATAAGATATGAAAGATATAAAACGTAACGATGACGATATGTTGTACAACGTTCAGATATATTGCGAGAACAGGGATGATATACCCGACGTGATCGCTAAGCTCAGTGAGTGTGACGTTGACGTCCAGGCTCGAACTGGCGCAATGTTTTTTGAGGAGCTTGCCCCGGCGATAATTGTAACAGGTGCCAATGTCTTGATTGCCGTTATTGGAGGTCTATTCTCTTATATTCAAGCTAAGCACAGTCGGACCATTCATATAAAAGGTACCGACGGATTTCAAGTCACGGTGCCTGCTGATACTTCCCCCGAGGAACTTGACCGTTTGATCAAACTTGCTACCGAAAGGAGAGCCGATCGCCTCGTTTTGACTGAATCACAATCAGGTTATAGGAGCACAAAAAGTGGGCAGGAAGATAGTGCTGGTGTCGGTCGTTAAAACACTAAAATCAAACACTTACAGCTATAAATATGGCTTATTTATAGGGCCTATAAATCACATTTTAGACGAAGACGAAGGGAACGTTGATTCTAAAACAACTTGCTTATTTTTGCGGCAGAGAGAAACTCAGGGACTACGTTGACAAACTTTTCAGGCTCAAAACTCCATCCCCCTTGCTCGTCCCGTCACCGAAGTATTTTCCGACCAGCATCTACTTTTTATTGAATAATTCCGTCATCTCAACAAGCCTGATGAACTCGGCCCGATAACCTCTGTCATCGGAACCTTTGGCATTGCGGGACGAATTCCGGGGACACACCAGACGAATTCCGGGGACACCATACTTAATTGTACGGAGGAACAAGAGGGGTCACATCTTAAGAATTAAACATCCACACGCCACACGACGAAACCAAACAACGGGGTGCGGTTTACTTGGCATCAAAGAATAGAACTTCGATAATGGTTGATTTGGAAAAATCTCGATCGTTGGTGACCAGGGCGTCAGCTTTGTGGGCAAGTGCGGTGGCGAGATGTATGGCGTCCGGAGTGCGCAGATTGCAGTCAGCCCGTAGCCGGGCGGCCTTTATGGAAATCTGCGTGGTTACCGGGCAAATCGTCAGGTTCGGATAGTTGGATAATATGCCGGTTATTGACGCAACCCTGGTCATCTCCTTTTTTCTGTAGGCAGGAACGAGCAATTCGGCAAAGACCAGGGTTGAGATCACCGCGGACAATTCTCCCGACTCAATACGGCTGAATAGTGTCCGTGCGGTTTGATAATGTTTCGGGTGATGTTCAAGAAAATAGATGAAGGCAACCGTATCCAGTAACAGTGTGTGGCCACGGGCAAGCTCGCCCGGTTTCAACTGCCCCATTGCTCCCTGGCCTCTTCAAGTTCCGTTTCATATCCCCGCCATAAATCGGATGAGCACTTATCCAATGCCTCGACAAACGAAACCGGCGCCTTGCGAATCATGACCCAGTCCTGTTCCGCCGTTATCTCCAGGGTGTCTCCTGGTTTCAGGTCCAAACGTCTGCGAATTGTTGCCGGCAACACGACTTGTGATTTGCTGCTGAGTTTGGCTAGTGGCATAAAAGTTCCTCTTTGTTTTTTGTTTTACCAGAATGTAAAGCGAGCGGGGATCGGTGTCAACAAAAAAGGGGGAATAACGGGTCACATCTTAGCGCGGCCGGGCAAGGTCGCGTATTCGAGCGGGTGCGAATCCCGTCCCGGAATGGCGCTCTCCTGTTTGTGTAAATCGGCGGGACGAAGGGACACGAAGCGCACGAAGG
>MGTE01000034.1:12932-18152 GCA_001799275.1 Deltaproteobacteria bacterium RIFOXYD12_FULL_57_12 | reverse complement strand
GACAAACTTTTCAGGCTCAAAACTCCATCCCCCTTGCTCGTCCCGTCACCGAAGTATTTTCCGACCAGCATCTACTTTTTATTGAACAATTCCGTCATCTCAACAAGCCTGATGAACTCGGCCCGAAACCTCTGTCATCGGAACCCTTGGCATTGCGGGCCATTGTAATGCTTTTATGCATGATGCTCACGGCGGCCCAGACCTTCCGCCAGCAGCATTGTCACCAAGGTGTTGAGTGATGTGCCTTCAGCCTTGGCCCGCGCCACCAGATTGGCGTGCAGGCTGCGTGGCAGACGATGCATCAATCGCACCGGCACGGCCGATTCGCCGTGCCTGGTTGGCTTCGGGATGGGCTTTCCGATGTGGATACGTGCCGACATCCAGGCGGAAAACGCATCGCGGCCGTTGGCAATCGCCTCGTCAATGGTCTCCCCATCGGAGATGCAACCCGGCAGGTCGGGAAAACTGACCAGATAACCGCCGCCGTCATCTTCGGTCAGCGGCTCCACTACATGCGTATACGCCTCGAACGGATAGGGCGGTTCAACGTGCGGAACAGTAATCTCGCTCATGATTTCAACTCCTTTATCTTGTCGACCAGGGCCACAAACTGGCGGATATATACCGGCTTGATAGGCCGGTGCGCTGGCACACATACATCATCGTTAATGCCGGGGAAAGAAAACACATGATGGCTTCCCCCCTCGTTGCGCCAATCAATGCCAAAACGATTGGCAACTGCTTTCAGATCGTCAATCAGCCAGTCACGCGGATTGTTGCGCATCCGGGCCAGGTTTTTTTTATGGGTGCTCATACGATTAACAGTGTCGCATGCGACACTACAAGTCAAGAAAAAAGTAGGGGCGTTGTTTCTATTTATCTAATTGTGTGCTGCTGCATTCATTGCACATGGTGCACTTGCCCGATCAACTTGACACAGATGCGGGTGCCCACACGAAAATCCGGTAGAATAGGACACGAACAGGGTCTCACATCGTAAGGGACTCGGAAAATACTAATATACCATCACGCCTCCCGTCTTCGGGCCATCTTTGGTCTTTCCTCAATCGCAAAATCCTCAAAGTAGCGCTGCTACTCCTGCGGCTTTGGCTCAATCGGCGCAACCAAATCTGACCCCAATCCGGGCGCGATCCAGGTACATTAGTGTTTTCCGAGTCCCTAAAGGTTAAATCTCAAAAAACTCCTTGCATGGGCACGCGATCACTTGACGACGGTAGCAGGTATTGGTAAAGCTGCGGCACGGTTAGCACGAGAAATTCTAAATAGCGGAAATCCATAACCAGCGGAGAACATACAGATGTATACCTTGACCAGAGCCCATATCGAAAATAAGGTGGCCGACTCCAGGGTTATTTACCAGCGCGGCCTGCAACTCTATGAATACGGGGCCTTCAACTGCACCGAGGCCGAACTCGAGAAAGGCCTTTTTTCCTATGAGGTGGATGGCAATTACGGCGACTACACCACCAATATCCAAGTCAAAGCGGACGGCCTGGCCCACTCATGTGACTGTCCCTATCCCGGCCGCGGCTGCAAGCATACGGTGGCCGTGCTCCTTGACGTGGCCGACCGGCTGCACAAATGGCAGACGTCCAGACCGGCCGGGCCGCCGCCCATCGACCCTGCCGAAGGAAAACTGCTGACCGCCGAGGAAATCCGGGCCCAGGCACTGGAAGACCGGCGGAAAAGGGCGAGAACCGAACAGTTCATCCCCGTTCTCGGGGACATGCTCAAGGGCGAACACCTGCTGCGGAAGGCCGACGGCCGGCAATACACCGTGACCCTGCATGACCCGGCCAAGGACGCCGGCCACTGCTCCTGCCCTGATTTCCTGAGCAACCGGTTGGCCACCTGCAAACATATCATCCACCTTACTGACCTGTTGCGCAAGACAAAGAATTTCACCAAAAAACTTGCCGGCGAGCGATTTCCGTTCGTGGATATCTTCTGGGACGCGGAAGCCGGCCTGCCACGGCTCTTCAGTGAACAGCCCGCCGCCGAAATGCAGGAACTCCGAAAAATCCTTTCCCGCTATTTTGATGAAAACGGCCTCTGCACCCGCCAGGAACTGACCCGGTTTCCAGCCCTGCTCGCCGAGCTTGGCGACCACAAACAGGTGCGGGTCCAAGAGTCTGTTCTCGCCCGCGTCGACCGCATCCTGACCGAAAAGGAGATCGCGACCCTGGCCCTGGCGCCGCTGCCATCCCTTGCCGCGATCAAGGCGACCCTCTACCCCTATCAGGAGGAAGGCATCCGTTTTGCCCTGTACCGCTCGGCCGCCCTGATCGGCGACGAAATGGGGCTTGGCAAGACCCTGCAGGCCATTGCCGCCGCCATCCTAAAAAAAGAACTCTTCGGTTTCACGAAGGTTCTGGTCGTTACCATGGCATCGCTCAAGGACCAGTGGCAGCGCGAAATCCGCCGGTTCACCGCTGAGGAGGCAACCGTGGTGGCGGGCAGTTTCGCGGCCCGCCGGGCCATGTACCAACAGGACCCGGCCCTGTTCAAAATCACCAATTACGAGGCGGTGCTGCGGGATGTGGGCACCATTGCCGCCTTCAAGCCGGACCTGGTGATTTTGGACGAGGCCCAGCGCATCAAGAATTTCGAGACCAAGACCGCCAATGCGATCAAGGCCCTGCCCAGAAAACACGCCCTGGTGCTGACCGGCACCCCCCTGGAAAACAAGCTTGAAGATGTCTATTCCATTGTGCAGTTCCTGGATTCGGACCTGCTTTCTCCCCTCTGGCGCTTCGCGGCCGATCATTTCATGCTCAGCCGTGAAAAGAAAGGCCGGATCGTGGGCTATCAGAACCTGGGCAAGCTCCATGAAAAATTGCAAGGCCTCGTCATCCGCCGCCGCAAGACAGAGGTGCTCTCGGAATTGCCGTCCGAGGTGACCAATACCTATTACATCGACCTGAACGAACGGCAGGCCAAAATCCATGCCGGCTACGTCCAGGCGCTCATGCCGCTGTTGAACAAGAAGTTTCTGACACCCATGGACCTGCGGCGCATCCAGGAACTCCTTCTCCTGATGCGCCGGGTCTGCGATTCCACCTACCTCATCGACCGCAAGACCAATATCTCGCCGAAACTGCAGGAACTGACCTCCATCCTCGATGAACTGGTGCTCCAGAACGGCCGCAAGGTGGTGATCTTCAGCGAATGGACCGCCATGACCTTTCTGATCGGCAAGCAGCTTTCCGAGATGGCCATCCCCTTTGTCGAGCTGTCTGGCAAGATCCCGGTCCACAAACGCCAGGCATTGATCGACGAATTCACCAGCAACCCGGCCTGCAAGGTGTTTCTGTCAACCGACGCCGGCGGCACCGGTCTCAATCTGCAGGCCGCCGACTGCGTGATCAATTTTGAACTGCCCTGGAACCCGGCCCGTCTCAATCAGCGGATCGGCCGAGTCAGCCGCATTGGCCAGAAAAGCACCTGCATCAACGTGGTCAACCTCATTGCCAAACACAGCATCGAGGAAAAGATCCTGGCCGGTATCCAGCTCAAGACCGACCTGTTCAAGGGCGTGTTCGACGGCGAAGGCGATATGGTCGAATTCTCCAGGGAAAAACGAACCGAGATGCTGAACCGCCTGCGGGAAATGATGGGCGAGGAACCGGCGCCGGTGGTCAGAGAGCCTGGCCCGGGCGAGGAAATTCCGGAGGATACCCCCCATTACCTGAACCCGGAGGTACTGGCCGACGACGCCGGCCGCTTTACCGATGAAGAGGCGGAGCCGGCCGCATCGCTGCCGGAGTTGCAAGAGCCTGATCTGCCCACCGAAACCGCAACAGCCGGCCAGCAGAAAACCGTTCCGGCCCAGTCACCGGAAAAAATGGAGGCGGTCCTCAACCAGGGCATGGCCTTTATCAGCGGCCTCCTGGAAATGGCCACCGGCCGGAAGATCGAGGCCGTGGGCGGCGACGACCGCCTCATCCGGCTCGACCGGGAGACCGGCGAGGTGACCATGAAATTCAAGCTGCTCGGTTTTTAGTCCCTTAGTACCTTAGAAATAATATTCTGCGCATTTTTGGCAGAAAATTATTTCGTGAAGGTACTTATCCCGTTTATCGGGGTTAGGCGTTGATTGTCGACATTTTGCGATCAGAAATCACACAAACCTTACGCCCACAAGACATTCAAAAATTAACTGCTGTTAAGGGACTTATCCAGCTCTGCTGGGTTAGGCCATCAGCGCTTGCCCGCCGGCCTTGACCATTTCGTTTTTCCTGGTATGATTGATACCCCATCCAGCGCCGGCAACCGGGAGGGGTCTGTTCCGGCTCCGGTTGTCGCTTATTTATCCCCCTGAACAAACAGAGGAACATCCTTGATCAAGACAACAAAACCCAACTGCTGGGAATTCATGCACTGCGGCCGAGGGCCGGCCGATGCCGCAACCGAAACGAAGGAAATCTGTCCGGCGGCGTGCGAGAAAAAACTACACGGCGTCCACGGCGGGAACAACGCCGGCCGCTCCTGCTGGATCGTGGCCGGCACCCTCTGCGGCAATGAGGTCCAGGGGGTTTTTGCCAAAAAATACGGCAACTGTGTCACCTGTGACTTCTACCACAGGGTCATGGCAGAGGAAGCATCTTCCTTCGAACTGACCATGAACCTCATGAAACGCATCAAACCCCCCAAGAAAAAATAAACGGCGCACCGCTGCCGCCGGACCCGTCTGGACGCCTGCCGCATGGCTGCGAACCCGGCACCGCTTGCAACCAAGGACACATTTTCCGCCATGGACTTTCCCCTGCTCTCCCAGATGTCCCAGGAGTTTCAGCACCTGGCCGCGGCCGACGGTCTCGCCATCCTGACCCTGGCGGCCCTGGAAGGCATTCTCTCGGTCGACAACTCCCTGGTCCTTGCCATTCTGGTGAGGGCTCTGCCGCCAGAACTGCGGAAACGCGCCCTCACCTACGGCATCGTCGGCGCCTTTGGCTTCCGCCTGCTTGCTTTAATCTTTGCCGCGCATCTGATGCGCTTTATGCTCTTCAAACTGATCGGCGGCGGCTATCTCATCTACCTGGCCATGAAGCACATGTTTTTCTTCTTCAAGGAGGACGCCCACCAGCCCCGACCGCAGGTAATGAAAAATTTCTGGAAGACCGTCCTGGTGGTGGAACTCACCGATATCGCCTTTTCCATCGACAGCATTACAACCGCCGTGGCCATGAGCAACAAAAT
>MGTE01000034.1:4519-12901 GCA_001799275.1 Deltaproteobacteria bacterium RIFOXYD12_FULL_57_12 | reverse complement strand
CACCGTGGTCTGGCTGGGCGGCGTCATGGGCATCATCTTTCTCCGCTTTGCCGCCGGCATCTTCATCAAGCTCCTTGAAAAACTGCCGAAGCTGGAGGATCTCGCCTACCAACTCATCTTTTTCGTCGGCATCAAACTCATGATGGAGAGCCTGCACATCGAGATCAGCCACAGTCTGTTCTGGGTGATGATGGGGGTCATCGCCACCATCGGTTCGGCCCTGGTCTACCGGGACCATTACCAGCGGACAACCCAGAGCCGCTACCAGAGCCGTCTCCTGCAGCAACTCCGCGCCGGCGAAATTCCGGTGGACGATGTCCTGGCCCTGGAGTACATCCCCAAGGAAATCATCGATCACCTGCTGGCCGAAGGTACCCTGAAGGTACAGCCCCGACCCTGACGCGGCGCAAGCGGCCACAGATCGGCGCAGCCGCTTCGCTTGTACCCGTCTCGCCCGCGCCCCGGCACAGGGTGGCACGCTGCCATCCATCAACCAATTCATATCACATGACAATTTGACAAACCAGAACCAAAGGTGTATAGACCTTTGGCAAGAGACCCGCGCCTCGGCATATCACATGTAACCGACCGCCTGCTACCGCTGCTCTCACCGTTGCCGACCTTCAGTGATGCTGTATGGACAATGCCAAGCACAATCCTGCGCCCATGATGACCCCGGCCAACCGGTTCCTCGACCTCATGGAAGACACGCTGGTGGGAATCTACCAGACCCGGGTGCACGGCGAGATCGTCTTTGCCAACGAGGCGTTGGCCCGCATGCTCGGCTGTCGATCACCGGCGGAATTGATCGGCAGCAACGCCGGTGCCCGGTATAAAAACCCAGCGGACAGAACCACGCTTCTCAGTGCCCTGCAGGAAACCGGCCGGCTCAACCAGCACGAAATCGTGCTGCTGACCAAGGACGGCCGCGAAATTCCCGTGCTGCTCAATGCGACCCGGGAGGGCGACCTCATCACCGGCATGCTGCAGGACCTCTCGATCCGGAAACAGACCGAGCAGACTCTCAGGGAGTCGGAGGCCAAATACCGCGCCCTGTATGAAAACGCACCGGACATGTATCATGTCCTGGACAAAAACGGCATCATCATCGACTGCAATGAAACCGAGGCAAAGCTGCTCGATTTTCCCAAGGAAGAGATCATCGGCCGCCCCCTTGACGAGTTTTTCACTGAAAATTCCCGCCGACGCTTCCGCAAGGACTTTCCACGACTGAAGGAAAAACCTCTTTATCTCAAGGTCGAGCGGGAGATGCTCCGCCGGAACGGCACGGTCATCCCGGTCAGCATGCACATCTCCTCCGAATTCGACCCAGACGGCGAATTCCTTCGCACGATCGCCATTGCCCGGGATATCACGGAACTCAAGCTGGCAGAGGCATCGCTCCAGCGCAGCGAAGAACAGTTCCGGGCCATGGCCCAGTCGGTCATCGACGCCATCATCCACATCGACGAACAGGGAAACATCGTCTACTGGAACCCGGCGGCGGAAAAAATGTTCGGATACGCCGCCTCGGAGATCATAGGCAGGGAGTTGCACATGCTTCTGGCTCCGACCAGATACCATGGCGCCTATCGCAACGGTTTCGGGCTGTTCCAAAAAACAGGGCAGGGATACGCGGTCGGCAGAACGCTCGAACTTACGGCCCATCGGAAAGACAACACGGAATTCCCCATCGAGGTCTCCTTTTCGGTTATCCGGGTAAACGAAAAATTCCATGCGGTCGGGGTGGTACGCGACATCACCAAACGAAAACAGTCCGAGGAGGATCTGCAACAAAGCGAGAGAAAATACCGGGCGCTTTTTGAGGATTCACGGGACGCCATCTATCTGATTTCCAGGGACGGCATTTTCCTCGATGTCAATCGGGCCGCGGAAGAGTTGTTCGGCTACTGCCGGGACGAGTTGATCGGCCTGGATGTTCTCAAACTTTATACCGATCCGGGCCAGCGCGCTTTGTTCCAGCAGAAGATCGAGAAAAACGGCGCAGTGCGGGATTATGAGGTTGCATTGCGCCGCAAGGATGGGACAGAGGTCGTCTGCCTGGTCACCGCCTCGGTACGCACGGACAATGACAGCCGCATCCTGGGGTATCAGGGCCTTCTCCGCGACATTACCGAGAAACGGAAAATGGAGGAAGAACTCCTCAAGATCAGAAAACTTGAGTCGATCGGCATTCTGGCCGGCGGCATTGCCCACGATTTCAACAACCTGCTTGTCGGGATCATCGGCCATATCTCCCTGCTCAAGGCCCAGTCCATGCCAGTCTGGTTACTCCAGGAAAAACTGGCAGAGATGGAGAAGGCGGCCCTGCGGGCCAAGAACCTGACCCAGCAACTGCTGACCTTCTCCAGGGGCGGCGAACCGGTGCGGAAGACCATTGCCATCGACCGGATAATCGTTGATTCGGCCACCTTTGCCCTGCACGGTTCCAACGTCCGGTGCGAGTTCATCCTGCCTTCTGATCTGTATCCGGTCAGAATCGATGCCGACCAGATCGGCCAGGTGTTCCAGAATCTGGTCCTCAATGCGGCCCAGGCCATGCCACAGGGCGGTGTCGTCACCATCACCGCCGCCAACAGCGTAGTCCAGGCCGACAGTGCCCTCCCCCTGGACCCGGGAGACTACATTTTTATCTCGGTCCAGGATCAGGGCTTCGGCATCCGGGCAGAGCTGCTGCACAAAATTTTCGACCCCTACTTCACCACCAAGGAGACCGGCTCCGGTTTCGGCCTAGCCATCACCTATTCCATTGTCAAGAAACATGCCGGGTTCATAACGGCGGAATCCACGCCGGGCCAGGGAGCAACCTTCCGGATTTACCTGCCGGCCGACGCCAAGGCTGTCCTGCCTCTAAAAAAGACAACAGTGCTGGCCTGGTCAACGGGCCAGGGCCGCATCCTGGTCATGGACGACGAGCAGATCATCAGGAATCTGGTAGCCGACATGCTTGTTCTTGCCGGCTACCGGGTGGAAGTATGCAAGGAAGGAAGAGAGGCGATCGAACTCTATCAACAGGCGCTGGCAGCAAACGATCCCTTTGCCGCCGTGATCATGGACCTGACCATTCCCGGTGCCATGGGCGGAATTGAAACAACCGCCGCCCTCCTGGCCATCGACCCGGCGGCCAGAGTCATTGTCTCAAGCGGCTACTCCACCGCCCCGGTGATGGCCAACTTCCGAGAACACGGCTTTTGCGCCGTCATCCCCAAGCCTTATTCCATGCAGGAACTAAGCCGCGTGCTGCAGGACGTTCTGACAGAGTAGTAGTGTGCTCACAGGGCGCCGGTGGTCCCGTGATGGCTTACGCGGAATAGCCCTCCATCATCACTGCGGACAGAATTTTTGATCGGGCTGCAGACGAACGGCAAGTATCCGGCAGCTTCCCGTAAAACCAATCAGAAATTTGCACAGAACTCGACTGCATCCGACGTAATCGCTCCTAGCCAGGCGCCCCACCCTGACAACATGATTGACATCGCCGGCCCTTTGCCCTATTACTCCATCTGATCACCCTAATCAATGAACAGCTATTCATCCGCGGCCGGGCCGCTCTGCGACAGGACAACACGATTAAACCAGATAGAAACCAACCGGAAAAACAACAACAAATGGAGGACAAGAAAATGAAACATCGAAGGACAACGGTATCAATCCTGGCAGTACTTCTGCTTGTCTACTGCGGAATCGCCTTTGGCGGCAACTTCACCTACAAAGTCGAGCACCCGCACGAGGGCGGCGACGTCACCCCGGTCCAGGCCAACGAGATGCTCCAGAAGGACGCGGCCCACACCTTCCTGATCGACGTCCGGACCCAGGCGGAGTATGAGTTGATCGGCCATCCGGTGGCTGCCCACAACATCCCGCTCAAATTCTGGAGCAACGATCTGGACAAGGAGAAGGGCAAATACATCCTGAACGCCAACTCGAATTTCGCCAAGGAACTGCTGGGCAAATTCAACCCCAAAACCGACACCGTGATGTTCATCTGCCGGAGCGGCAGCCGCAGCTGTGAGGCGACCGACGCCGCGGTCAAGGCCGGCTGGCCGGCCGACAAGGCCTTCAACGTCATGGGTGGGGTCGAGGGCAACATTCTGAAAGACCCGGCCAGCCCTCAGAACGGCCAACGGGTCGTCGGCGGCTGGAAGAACGAAAACCTGCCCTGGACGTACGACATGAAAAAAGAACTGCTGTACACTCCTGCCGCCAAATAAATCCTTTACGGTTTTGTCTCCTTAACCGGGCCGTCCAGGCGATCACGGACGGCCCGGTTTTTTCAAGATACTCCTTCACTTTTCACTCTTCACAGCGGCCAACGGCCCCACCTCACTGCCCCGCCGCCGTCTGTTCCATGGCCCGGACCTGGTGGTCAAGCAGCACATCGAACCGCCGCAGATACTCATCCACGGAAAGCCCGGCCAGGGAAGCCAGACCGACCCGCAGATCAAGCACCCGTGGATCAGCGGCCAGCGAGGCGCGGGCCGCCAGCGGTTCAGCCTCGCCAAAGCGTTCGAGTTTGATCAGCGCCTTGATCCGGTTCACCTCCGCCTCAATATCATTGCCTGCCACCTTTTCCAGCAGGGCCAAAGCTCGTTCCGGATAATCGGCCGCCAGCAGAATCCGGCCGGCATGGCTATGCAGGCTGCGGTCCGGCGGCAGGATGGCCAGCATCTCCTCCGCCTCTTCCATGCAGCCTAACCGCAGATAATAGCTGAGAAGACTCAAAAAATCGGTCATATCCTGGGTCAAACCGCGCAGGCCATTATCCTTCAGGGCCAGAAAGTAGAGTTTTTCATTCTGCAACCGCAGGCCTGGCAGGTCGTGAAACCGGTAGATGTTGACGGGCGGCGCGACAAGCAGATCGTTTATTCCAGCCAAGGCCACCGGCTCCAGGACCTGATGCAGATAGATCTGAAAAACCGCCGTCCTGCCGGCCAGTTCCCGGTTGCCGTAGTCTACTGGGAAAAGAACCTCGCACTGATTGCAGCGGCCGGCCTTCATGCCAAGGAGCCCCTGGTCGAAACCGGCCAGGAGCAGGGAATCACCGAGCACCGCCTCCTGGTAGTAGCCCTCGGTGGCCGGCACGGCCCGGCCGTCAACCGTGGCCCGGCAGTCGTAGATGACCTTGCAGCCCGGTCCGGCCGTGGCCCGCCGCTGCATCTTATAGCCGATGAACGGCCCAGCCAGAAAATCGCGGACCGCGGGTGTTTCGGCAAAATCCGCCTGCAGCCGGCGCAGGCAGGCATGAGCGCGGCCATACTCCTCCAGGGCCAGGTAAATCTTCGCCAGCAGCAGGTCGGCCTCCGGCCGGCCGGCCAGCATCTCCCGGTTTCTGGTGAGAAAGCCGGCCACCTCAAACAGATTCCGGCCGCAGCGGACATCATTCTGATAATCCTCTCGGTTGAGCCGCCAAAGCAGCCCCATACGGCGAATGTCCTCGCGGCCCATGGTTGCAGTTTCAAAATCACGGCAGATGGCCAGATAGCTCGGCTTGGTCATTGGCAGCGGGTTAATGCCATGAGCAGCCGGCGCCTCGCTGATCGGGGTACCGTGAAAAATATGGAGCTGTTGGGAAATAGAGTTGCCGTCCACCGCCACATCATGCGCCTTGACATAATCCAGGGTGCGGATGGCCTGGCTGATGGTCTCGCCGGGTAGTCCGAAGAGCGTGAACAACTCGACCTGGATGCCGGCCTGCTGCACGAGCCGGATCGTCTCGGAAAGCCGGTCCGGGTCCAGCCCCTTCTTGATATTCCGCAGTACGTCCCGGTCCGCCGATTCGAGGCCAAAGGCAATGGTGTGGGCGCCGGCCCGTTGCAACAGGTCGAGCAGGGCCGGATCGATCAGGTTATAGCGGGTCTGGCACCAGAACTTCACTCCCGGCACCTCGGCGATGATCCTCTCCAGCAACGCCACCAGCCGCTCCCGGGAATAGGCGAAATTGGGATCGGCAAACCAGAAATCGACAATGCCTTTTGCCTTGAGATGACGCATCTCGGCGATCACCCGGTCAAGGGAATGGAACCGCACCTGCCGGCCGCTGGCCCGGGTGGTATAGCAGAAGGTGCAAGGCGAGGTGCAGCCGCGAGAGGAGAGCAGGATCACCCGCTCCATGCCTTCGAGGACAAAGACATCCTCCAGATAGGGCGATGGCAGCTCGTCCAGATCGACCAGGCCCGTGGCTTTTTCCGTCTCCACCGGACAGCCGTTTGTAAGAAAACAGATACCCGGCACCGTTGCCAGGTCTTGGCCATCGCGCAGGGCCTGCGCCAGCCTCAGCATCACCGTCTCGCCCTCGCCGCGGCAGAAGATATCCGCCTCGATCATCTGCTGCAGGCCGGCAGCCGGCATCATCGTGATCTGAGGGCCGCCCAGCACCACCAGGGCATCCGGTGCCAGCCTTTTGGCGAACCTGGCCCAGACCCGCACCCGGTTTATATTTTCCTCATAGACGGAAAAACCGATGGCCCGCGGCTGCAGCTCCCGGACCGCGGCCTTAAACTCGGCCGGCTGCAGCGGCCGATCTCGGTAATCGCCCAGAATCCGGCCGCTAAAGCCGTGCCTCTGCAGACAAGCAAGAATATAGGCCTGAGAAATGGGCAACGCGTCCGGGGAATCCCAGGCCGCCCACTCGTTGACATGAACAAACAGAAAAGTGCCGGACATGGCTCACTCTCCAACCAGTTTTTAATTCTCAACTTTTACAGCGTCGCAAAATTCATCAACTCTCATTTGCGCAACAGGCCCGGACAAATCCGCCGGCAAACGGGGTGCCGGCGGCCCAGAACACCGTGGCCTGCCGGAAATCCACAAACCAGTGGCCGCCGGGCCGCCGCCGGTCGGCGGTAAAAATAAAGCCCTGGTCCGGGGCAAAGCAGCCATGCAGGTGGAAGCCCTGCGGATTCTTCGCCGGCGTCAGGAGCGACAATGCCTCCTCGATGGTCGGCAGCCGCCAGCTGGCACGGCCGGCAAACCGCTCATCATTGCGGGCGGCGCACCAGACAAGAGCCTTGCGATAGGACATAAGCCCGGCGCCGGCCCGCTGCCAGACAAGCCCGGTCACCTGCTCACCGACGGTCAGACCGTCCCGGTTGTCAATCAGGCGTGTTTCAAAACGACCGGCCGAATTCAGCCGGCTCTCGAAGAAATTGCCAGCCGTCACCAGACCGGCAATCTCCCCTTCCTGGACCATGGCGGGCTCGGCCCGCAGGCGAACCCGGTGCAACGGCGACTCCCCCACGTCGCCCCAAGTCAGAACCGGATCGTCCGCAGGCTTGACCGGCAACGCGGCAGCCGCAGGCGTCACCAACCCCATGTCCTGTCCGGCCAACACATTCGCCTCCAGCCACTGGCGGAGTACCGGATTGATCGCGTAGTTCTGTTCCTTCAAGGCCCGGCCCTGCTCAGCCACGGCCCGGTCGATCAACGCCTGGGGCGCGGCAATCGTGGCCAGAACCCGGGCATGCCGCAGGCCGCGTTCCATGAAACAGAGCGTTGCTGGCTGCTGCCAGTTGTCGATATAGAAATAGTAATAGCGCTCCCGACAACTGCGAACCTTTGTCATGTCGCCCCGGCACTCGAACAGGCCGTACGTCGCGGCCGGCGTGATCTCCCAGTCGATCAAGGCATCGGCCGCCGATATCCCCACCATCTGAAACAAATCCATGCGCTTGTCGCTCCCTCCTCGCAGACCCTGCCTCGTGACCTACCAATCCTCGGCAATATATCACTTTCTTTTGGCGATGCAAGCCGATGCACCACAATTCGCCGAGCTTGACACAATAAGGTTGGGGCAGGTAAAGGTATCACTATGGGGTGTTCTTCAGGTGGCAGTCTCCCAAGCCGGGCAGACATGAACTTTGGCCAACAGTGCCGGCCGACGAGATCGCCGCTCATCTCCTGGAATACGAACTACCGCGAGGCTGACCGATGTTCCCATACAAAACAAAATCTATAATCCCGATCCTGCTGAGCCTGGTACTCTTCTGCGCGCCCGCGGCGCGGGCCGCCGAAAGGCTGGTCTGCGCCGTGGTTTACAAGGGCGACTCCTTCACGGCAATCAAGACGGAGATCCTGGCCATTGATCCGGAGACCGGCAAGAAACAGCCAATCTTTACCGATGAGCATGCGCCTATCGTCCTGCTGCAGCACCTCTATGTCTTCCATTTCCCGGCAACGGGCGGCAACCGCCTGTTCGCCCGGGCCGCCGGCCGGGGCGAAGCCCTGCCTTTGCCGGGCAACGGCGCGCTCTACGAGCTTGCCGTTGACGGCAGCAATCACTTCCGACAGATCACCCGGGTGCTGGGCGACGAGGCACCGGTCGATATCTTCGTCAACCCGGCCGGCAGCCGCATCGCCTACCTC
>MGTE01000034.1:0-4460 GCA_001799275.1 Deltaproteobacteria bacterium RIFOXYD12_FULL_57_12 | reverse complement strand
GGCAAGCAACTCTTTTTCTCGCTGGAAACCGGCGATGAGCACGTGACCTCGGATGCTTCCTATGGCCGGGTGGGTAGCTACCTGATGGACGAAGATGGCGGACGTCTGACCAGGCTGCCGGCTCCGCTGGCGACATCCCGGTTGCTCGGCGTAACGCCCGCGGGCGAATATGTCTTCGAAGCCGCGCGGCCCCGGGCCGCATCGCCGACCCCGGCGCAGAACGAAAGCGGCCTCACCCTGTTGAAAACGGCCAAGGATTTCTCAACGGCAACGGACCTCGGCTTCAGGCAGGCCAAGGGGCTGGACGCAGGCATCCGGCTCAGCTATCTGCTCTCGCCGTCCGGCAGGTATGTTGTGGCGGCCCGTTTGCCGGTGCCTTCTTCGGCCCCGCCCTCCGGCATCTGGCTGAAGGATATCAAGACCGGCGAGGAGAAAAACATACTGCCGCTGTCCAATCCGGGTTTTGCAGGTCCCTTTGTCGGCCTGGTCGGCTGGCTTGATCAATAAGTTGTATTATTGAACCACAGAATATCGAACGCCGCTCCCGCCGTCCCTGGCTCCCGCGGCATTAGTCCATCTCTGGACGTCAAGGAATGTCGAATGTCGAAGTTCAACCACTTCATCATTCTACGGTTTCTTGTTTACCCCGCAAGGGGGTACAAGCTTTATTCGATATTCGCTGTTAGATCGCAATAGATTGTTTCCTTAAGTGAACAGCATTGATCCTAGGCCTACACCGCCTGCAGCCGATCCGCCACCGGGCTTTCCGCTGCCTCCAGCAGGCGGAGCCGGACCTGCACCGTGTGATCCCGCAGGCACAGGCACTGCTTGAAGCCAAGAGACTTCGCCAGGTTCAACATGCGGATATTGTGGAAAAGTATCTCCCCGCTCATCTCGACGGTTCCACGGCTCTGGCAATACCTGATTATTTTCTGCATGAGGATCCGTCCGAGTCCCTGACCCTGTTGGTCGGAACGAACAAGAATCGCGAATTCGGCCACGACATTGCCAGGATCGACCATGCTCCGTACTTCTCCCAACGTTTCCGGCCGGCCGGACGCATCGCTGCCTTCGGCAATAAAAACCATATCCCGGTGGTAGTCGATCTGGGTAAGTAGGGCGATTTCACTCTTGGGCATTTTGCCAATCATTCTGAAAAACCGGAAGTACATGTCCTGTGGGTCGAGTTTGGAAAGAAAGAGATCATGGGCCGCCGCGTCCTCCGGCCGGATGGGCCGAAGGAGAATGCGACGGCCTGACTTTGTGACCACGGTTTCTTCCAGCTCCTTTGGATAGGGACGGATGGCCAATCGTTCGGTGCCGGAACCGGTGGCCGGCCCGACCTGAATGCGTGCGTCCAATGCCATTACCCCCTCTTCGCTGGCAAGCAGGGGATTGATATCGATGGCCTCGATCTCCGGAATATCGATCACCATTTGCGCCACCTGCATGAGAGTCAAACAGACAGCGTCCAGATTCACCGCGGGCTGGTCACGATAACCCTTCAGCAGATTATACACCCGGGTCCGCGAGATGAGTTCACGGGCAAGATTCATGTTGAGGGGCGGCAGGATCAGCGCCTTATCGTTAACCACTTCCACAGCAGTCCCCCCCTGGCCGAACACCAGAACCGGCCCAAAAACCGGATCCGTGGCCATGCCGATGATCAGTTCATGGGCCTTGTCCCAGGCGACCATTTTCTGGACCGTAAAGCCGAGGATACGGGCATCCGGCCGCAACCGTCCTATCCTGGCCAGCATTTCCGCTGCCGCCGCAACGACCGCGGATGGCTCGGAGAGGCCAAGCACAACACCGTGCACATCGGATTTGTGACTTATATCCGGCGAGAGGATCTTCAAGGCCACCGGCCAGCCAAGCCGCGCCGCCAAGAGGCCTGCCGCCTCAGGTGTCGCGGCCGTCTGTGTTTCCACCGTGGGTATTCCATAGGCCACGAGCAGATGCTTGGACTCAGTTTCGTCCAACAGTTTTCGCCCGTTTTGCAGCGTGTTTTCGATAATCCGCTGCGCCGTGGTGGCGTCGACGACAAAATCCGCCGGCGCGGAAAGCGGTGTTTCAATGAGCATGCCCTGATTCTGTCGGTAGCGCAGCAGATGAATAAAGGCGCGCACTGCCCCTTCCGGGGTCCGGTACGAAGGGAAGCCGGCCTCGGCGAACAGGCGCCGGCTTTCCTGGGCTGCCTCCTCGCCCAGCCAATTGGTGAGAATCAGTTTCTGGGGATACCCCGTATAGGCCCGGACCGTCTCGATAACCGCCTGCGCGGCTTCCTTGCTGGAAGCGATGGCCGTGGGGGCATGCATCACCAGAATGGCATCCGCCTCCGGCGATTCGAGCAGAATATTCAGGGCGGCGCTGTAACGTTTACCAGGCGCATCACCAATGATGTCGACCGGATTGGAACGCGACCAGGTAGCCGGTAGAACCTGATCCAAACGAGCAATGGTTTCCGCGGAAAGCTCTGCCAGGCGCCCCCCTTTTTCGATCAGGCTATCCACCGCCACCACGCCGGGTCCGCCGCCATTGGTCATGATCGCCAGGCTCTCGGCTTTAATCGGCGCCGCGTAGGCCAGGGTCTCCACCGCGGCGAACAGTTCATTAAAATTATATACCCGCAGCATGCCCGCCCGGCTTATTGCTGCATCAAACACCGCATCGGAACCCGCCAGGGCGCCGGTATGGCAGGCAGCCGCCCGCGCCCCCTCGGTCTGCCGACCGGCCTTGATCACCAGTACCGGCTTAATCCGGGCCGTGGCCCGGGCCGCGGACAGAAAATCGCGATGGTGGCGAATAGACTCGATATACATCAGAATCGCCCGGGTGTCCGGGTCCGTGGCCAGGTAATCCAGGACATCGCCGAAATCGATGTCCACGGCATCACCCAACGAAACGAAATGAGAAAAACCGATCCCTTTTGAGTGGGCCCAATCAAGTACCGTGGTCGCCAGGGCACCGGACTGCGAAATGAAGCCGATCTTGCCGGGCAGGGCTCCCACATGTGAAAAACTGGCATTCAGCCCAACCTTGGGGACCAGCAGACCAAGACAATTCGGACCGAGAATCCGGACGTCATAACATTTCGCCGCCTGCAGCATGGCCTGCTGCAGATTTTGACCGGCTTCATCGCAGGCGCCGGCGAGACCAGCAGTGACAACAATTGCCGCCCTGGTTCCCCTTTTGCCGAGTTTCTCAATCAGGCTCGGCACGGTCCGGGGCGGCGTGCAGATCACGGCCAGATTCGGTGCGGTCGGCAAATCCATGACATCCGGGTAGGACAGCACCCCGGCCACGGCGGTGTATTTAGGATTAACCGGCATGATCGGCCCGGCAAATCCTCCCTGCAGCAGATTACGGATGATCACCGAGCCAACCCGCTGGGGGCGGTTGGAAGCCCCGATCACGGCGATACACTCCGGCCGAAACAAATATTCAAGATTACGGAGACTCATTTCCTCGGACCTCCCTGTTGCGCCTCATGGTTACCCAAACAATCACGCGCCGTTTTGACGGATTATCCTGAATTGGCAACACGAACCATCATTGACCGCCCAGTACTCCGGAGAGATCAGACGACCCGCTACGATGACCTCCCGCGGGGAAAAATCCGATCTGGTCGACCTAGATTCTGCCGATGCTTGCGACATGCATTTACTTCCCATCCTGCCAGGCCATATCGACCAGTCGGGTCCGGATCGGCGCCCCTTCTTCCGCAAAGGCGTCAAAACTGGCATGGTCGCGACCAACCAGTTGAGCCAGGTCGTTTCTTGCCTTATCAAGTTCTTTACGTTTACTGGCGAGGGTACCGTTCAACCTGTCGCTGGTTTTATGGACCGCAATGGCCTCGGCAATGGCATCACCGCCAGTCAGTGAGGCGATTCTCCGATAGTAAGCGCCGGACTCCAGATCGCTTATTCTGCTCTCCAGCACGTTTATCCTGTAGTGCAGGGCAATTGCCCGCGTTGATCGTGAAGGCGTGGCATTGCGTACAATAATTTCCCAGCCCTTCCAGAGCCCGACAAAAGTCAGAACAAAACCCAGGAACAACGCGCCTGCGAAGTAGAAAAATTTTTTATCAGTTACCACCTTGGTCGGCTCATTCATGATATTCCCTCATTGGATATGGTGGAGGCGTGGAAGCGGATACGGCTTCCGGCGCCGGTGCTCTCTCTCGGTGCGTTGCAGCAAACAGTGTGCCCGCGCCCGATCGGCACCGAATAAAGATATTGATGACGTACCATTATCAAATGCAAACCCGCGGCCGATGCAGGACGCGCCTTTAACCAACGGATATTCGATCCGAAATAATCGTGGCCCGCGCCCCAGGTGTTTCCATGAATTGACTGTAAAGATATTCAACAGTCACTGTTGAATATCTTTACAATCCGGCTGGCGCCGCTGCTGAGCTGACGGCATGGTCGCCCCGACCTGCAAGATATTTTCGTGCA